>DASWYF010000026.1 GCA_036405135.1 Verrucomicrobiia bacterium
GCGGGCTAAACTCACGAACTCAAGTCGTACACTCATCAGGTCTTTCACAGGCCATGGCATAATTACGACACACTCCCATACCTCTCCCATGTGTCCACCATGTCCCCGCACACCTGTCCACCTTGTACCCAGTCCATACACCTCGGAGGGGAGAAGGATTGAGGATGAGGGGTGCCAGTGTTTTCGCACTTCGCACCTCTTCCTTCGTCCCTTTCTACGGCTCCATAAGGACTCGTCACCTCCCCGCCAACGCAGGACATAACTACGCAATAAATCGCATCGCTATGCGTGATGACCTGGGATTTTTCGCCCTTTCCCTTCCTGACCTGAAACTTCAGAGCAGAAACCTGAGACCGAGCCTTACCCCGTCCTTTACCGACAACGAGTTGTCAGCACTGACACTATCACCGAAAGCCCTCAAGAAAACCACCACTTTTCGCTAAAATTTGCAATCAAATCCCAACCTTTTCCCACTCAAGAACATCCACAAAGCGCAACTTACGTAACTCGCATTTTTGGCCCTGCATAATCTTGAATCAGAACAATTTTCCTCTGCTCGATTTCCGAAATCTCTGCTTCCCCCTTTCCAAGTTTCATCCTCACCGGCAGACTGGTTGCGATACAAGGCAAGCATGAAACCCTCCATCAGCACATCATCATGAATTCTCTTATCATCGGCACCAACGGCTACGTCGCCGCCATCCATCCTGCCACCGGTGAAATGCTCTGGCAGACCTCGCTGGATACCGGTGGTTTTCTTTCCTCCACCAGCTATCAGGATGTCTCCGTTCTCATCCGCGAAAACGTCATCTACGCCGGAGTGGCTGGACACCTCTATGGCCTCCATGCCGAAACCGGCAAGATCCTCTGGCACAATTCCCTCAGCGGCCTCGGCCACAACGACATCTCCCTCGCCATGGAAGGCGTCTCCGTCCAATTCGTGCAAAAGGTGCAGCGACAGAATTCCTAACCAGTGGAGCGCGGATTGTCTCAATCCGCAGCAACATCCCTAAGCAACGCCAGCTCCCAGCACGCCCACCGTAGCCGTCGCCATGAGGTCGCGATTGCCTATCTCCTGACCACGCCGCAGTCCCGTTTCATAAATCATAATTCATACCTCATACCTTTTCCCCGCTTCCAGACTTGCATAAACTCCCGCCGCCCCCTTTCTTTTCCTACACATGAAACTTATCCGCTTTGGTGAACCCGGTCGCGAAAAGCCCGGTCTGATTTTGGCTGATGGCCGCCGTATTGATGCCTCCGCTTTTGGCGAAGACTACAACGAAACTTTCTTGGCCAATGACGGCCTCGCCCGCCTCGCCGCCTGGGCAGAGAAGAACGCCGCCACCGCTCCCGCCATTCCCGCTGGCGCACGCCTCGGCGCACCGCTCCAACGCCCCAGCAAGATCGTCTGTGTGGGCTTGAACTACGCGGATCACGCCAAAGAATCCGGCATGGAGATCCCGAAGGAACCCGTGCTCTTCTTCAAGGCCACCACCGCTTACACTGGGCCATACGATGGCGTCACCATCCCGCGCGGCTCCGTGAAGACGGATTGGGAAGTGGAATTTGCCATCGTCATCGGCAAACGCGCCAGCTACGTCAGCGAGGCCGATGCCCTCAACTACGTGGCCGGTTACGCTCTGCATAACGACTACAGCGAACGCGAATGGCAGCTCGAACGCGGTGGCCAATGGGTGAAAGGCAAGAGCGCCGACACCTTCGCCCCCGTCGGCCCCTGGCTCGCCACGAAAGACGAGATCAAAGACCCCGCCAATCTCAACATGTGGCTGAAAGTGAACGGCAAGCTCATCCAAAACAGCAACACGCGCCAGATGGTTTTCCAGACCGCCAAGCTCGTCAGCTACATCAGCCAGTTCATGACCCTGCTCCCCGGTGATATCATCAGCACCGGCACACCTCCCGGAGTCGGCCTCGGCTTCAAGCCCCCCGTCTTCCTGAAAGCCGGTGACGTTGTAGAACTCGGCATCGAAGGCCTCGGCGAACAGAAGCAGATTGCTGTCGCTGCACAGTGACCTGATTGAAAAGCTCTCATCGATGTCCGCTGGGTGTCCAGCGGACATCTTCTCTTGCGTTAGCGAGGCAAGATACTCCACCTGCAATGATAGCAGCGGCCTGTAAGCCGCTTTTTTTAGCGCCTGTCATGAACTATTTCGGCCAGAAACGCGAGGAGAGGGTGAGATGTTACCTCTCCTCCAACCAGCGGGAACTCCCTTATTAAGGTGGGGCAAAGCTGCCGCTTTGCCCTAACTTTGGCCTTCACCGCCGACCTCTCAAATGGAACCGGCCTTCGTAAAAACCAACTCTCCCTGTCCTCAGTCTGATCATTCCAGACTTTATAGACTTGTGGGTAATGCTCAGCCGTTGAGGGGAGAGGGAGAACATTTGGATGCGTCTCTTAGTTATCCACACTCTAAAGTCCATGACAGTCTAAAGGGCCCAGAAAATCCTCCTCTCCGACAACCACCGGACAAGCAGTTGTAAACCAGCCGTTTTCAAATGATACATCGCGCTCACTTTCCCTTGAGCCAAAAGCCAAGTGCGACGAAGCTACGGCTATGAGTGACCGGCAAAGTCCAGCGACAGCGATCCAAGGATTGATCAGCAATATCTCACAGGCGTTCATCGGGAAGGATGAGACGATCGCGCACGCGGTGCTGGCGCTCATCGCGGGCGGGCATGTGCTGCTGGAAGATGTGCCGGGCGTGGGCAAGACACTGTTGGCCAAGGCCATCGCGCGGTCGCTCTCGGCGGATTTCAAGCGCATCCAGTTCACGGCGGATCTGTTGCCCTCGGACATCAGCGGCGTGACGGTTTACTCCCAGGAGACGCATGGGTTTTCGTTCCGGCCAGGGCCGATCTTCACGAACATTCTTTTGGGCGATGAGATCAATCGCGCCACGCCGCGCACGCAGTCCAGTCTGCTGGAAGCGATGGAGGAGCATAGTGTGACGGTGGATGGCGAGGTGCACCGGCTGGCGGCGCCGTTCTTCGTGATGGCGACGCAGAATCCGGTGGAGCTGGAGGGGACCTATCCGCTGCCGTTCGCGCAGATGGACCGCTTCATGGTGCGGCTGAGCATCGGCTACATGAGCCGGGAATCGGAGACGAAGATGCTGCGCGAACAGAAGGAGCATGATCCGCTGGAGAATGTGCAGGCGGTCATGGACTGCGAGACGCTGCTGCGGTTGCAACACCAGTGCCGCGCCATCCGCGTGGAGGAATCGTTGCTCGGCTACATCGTGGACATCGTGCATGCCACGAGGAAGGATGAATCGCTGGAGCACGGCGCGAGTCCGCGTGGCAGTCTGGATATTCAGAGCTTCGCGCAAGCCATTGCGCTGAAGGCGGGGCGTGATTACGTGCTGCCTGATGACATCAAACAGGCCGCACGGCTCGTGCTGCCGCACCGCCTCATCACGAAGAAGGGCACGCGCAATGTGAGTGTGAATGCCCGCAGTGTGATGGATCACCTCATCGACTCGGTCACGGTGCCGCTGTGAGGAAGCTACGATGCGTGTGACACGGACAGGTTTCTTGCTGGCGGGCATCGCGGTGGCGCTGTATCTGGCGTCGCTCACGTCGCAGTCGGCCTTCCTGTTGCTGCCGGTGGGGATCATCGGTGGGTGTCTGGTGTTGAATATCTTCGGCTCGCGCCGTTCGGTACGGCAGGTGCAGGTGGAGCCACCGGCGAGCACATCCATCGCGGAGGGACAATCGCTCAGCCAGCCGTGGCGCGTGGAGAACCGGAGCAAGCGCGATGTAGGGCAACTCACCATCGAGAGCCAGGGCGAGACGCTGCTGCAAGTGGGCGCTTTGAACGGAAAGACCCAAGCGAACATCGTGCCCACGCGGCAATTCCTGCGGCGCGGTGTGTATCGCTTCAGCGAACTCAAGCTCGTTTCCACGTTTCCCTTCGGCTTGGTGAAGAGCGCGCGGCAAGTGGTGGCCAAAGGTGAAGTCGTGGTGTATCCAGCGATCTATCCCGCACCGTGTCCGAAGGCGGCGGGATTTGATGCGGTGGTGGGTGGAAAATTTCACGGGCAGAAGCGTTCAGCAGCGGGCACACATTTCGCGGGCTTGCGCCCATTCCATGCAGGCGATCCTTTGAAGCAGATCCACTGGAAGAGCAGTTCCAAGGGGCGCGGGCTGATGGTGAAGACGTTTGAGGAGGAACTGTCTGGTCGCGTGGCGATCATCACGGATGCAGTGGGCGTAGCGGACAGTGTGGTCCTGGATGATTGCCTGCGCGCGGCGGGTTCGCTGATGTTTGCGGCGTTGGATGCGGGGCATCATGTCGAGTGGGTGAACCTGGCCACGCAGATGCCGGAGCTGTTCCCGCCATTCACGGATGGGCAGGAGATATTGGACATGCTGGCGCGGGTGGAACCGCTGGTGAGCGAGCCGGATGGCAAACGCATCGGCGAAGCGGTGGGACACGTCTCCCGGCGGAGCGCGTTGAGTTTTGTGCTGACGCAGGTGAATGCCTCAGTGGAAGAAGCGCTGGAGAGTTTGGCCGCGCAGGGTCGCAGCGTGACGGTGTATCTGCCGGAGGGGGCCATTGAGAATCTGGGCCGCGGGGTGAATATCCTGCGGTATAACGCGCGGGAGGTGGTGGGATGAAAAGCGCGTTGAATCTCATGATCTTGCTCGGCTTCCTTTGTCAGGGGCTGACGTGGGATGGTTATGGGCTCGTGCTCGCGAACATCGCGCTCTGGCTGGCGTGTGTGAACTGGCCGCGCCGGCCGGTGAACATCCCGCAGTCATTCGAGGGCATCGCGTTGCTGACGGGGGCGATCGGCGGCTATTTTCTCGCGAAGGCATTTGGGCAAAGCACGCACTTCGCACTGGGCCACGGCATCACCTTGGTGCAGGCCGTGCGATTGCTGCGACCACTGAGCGCGCGTGACAAACGGTTTTCCCTGGTGGCGGCGTTCCTGCATCTGGGTGTGGGTTGCACCGTGGTGATCGATTTTCGTTTCGTGGTCATTTTATTAGGAGCCGTCTGGCTGATTCCTGCCACATTGCGCGAACTGGCAGGAACTGATTTCAAACCGACAACGACTACGGCCACGGCCCGGCCAAGATTTGCGTGGGCACAATTCGCCGTCTTGCTGCTTTGTGCGGTGCTGGTGTTCATGCTGTTCCCGCGCGGGTTGTTGGGTTCAGGCGGTGTGCCGACTATCGGCGGCAGTCAGAGCAGCCTGATGGATTCCATGCTGGATCCGACGGGCGGCGGCGCGGCGCAATCGGGCCGTGTCATCTTTGAGATCCAAGGTGACAATCTTGGTTATCTCCGGGCCATCGCCATGACGGAGTATACGAACGGAGTGTGGAATGGAAATCCGCGTCGTGCCGCGTATACGTTGAACCTCGTTCCGCCCGGCCAAAGAAAGGGGCACAAGAACCGCTCCGTCCGGGTGAAGAATGTGGCACATCTGGGCCGTTCACTGCCTGCGGATGGTCATGTCACGGCTATATCAGGAAATTTCTTCAGCCAACCGGTCCAGGATTCGCATGAGATGCTCTGGGCCATCTCCACCTGGCAAAAGGCGAACGCGGTCTACGAGTATTCGACGGATACGACCTTTGCGCGCAAATCACTTTTCCCGCAAGAAATCAAAGCCCTGACGCAACACCCGGACCCTTCCCCCGCAGTGCAGCAATGGGTCACAAACGTCATCGGCAATGTGACGGAACCTTTGGCACGGGCACGCAAGCTCGAGAAGCATTTTCAGGAGAACTTCACCTATCGCATCGGCGCACCTCGTCTGAGCCGGTTAAATTCCCTGGAAGAGTTCTTGTTGGAAACGAAAGAAGGACATTGTGAGCGTTACGCATCATCCCTCGCGTTGCTCTTGCGGATGCAGGGAATCCCCAGCCGTGTGGTGGTAGGCTACGTCGCAGACCAGCAGAATGTGGTGACAGGCTGGCGTCCGGTCCGGTTCAAGGATGCCCATGCATGGACGGAAGCATGGTTTCCCGGAACGGGCTGGGCGCAGTTCGATGCTACGCCGCGCAGCACGATACAACGCTCCATCTGGGACCCGGAAGCGTGGATGGAGAAGGCGGATTTCGTGTGGAATGTGTACGTGGTGAATTTCGACGGACCGAGCCAGCGTGAGCTGATGCGGGTGGGCACGGAATCTGTCGGGCACGCGCTGGGCTGGATGCATGAGCGCGCAGAATGGCTGACACTCGTGCTGGTGGTGCTGATGGCCATCGCATTGTGGCGACGCCGCAGTGTGAATCCGGAAGCAGTCGCAGCAAAGAAACAACAGCAGCGACTGGCGCATGCGGCCAATCAGTATGGCCGTATGCTGGCGGCGTTTGAGAAACGCGGCTTTACGCGTGCGCCGCAGCAGACGCCTTATGAATTTCTGATGACGTTGAAGCAAGGCATCGCCCCGGCGTTATCCGAAGCAGAGCTGATCACGAATCATTTCTGCGCCTTACGCTATGGCGGTGCTGAGACGGAGAGGGAGGAGAAGGAAGTGGAGGGTGCGCTGGAAAGATTGAAGAAAATGACGAATGCCTAAGCCTGAATGACGAAGGAATGTCCAATTTCCAATGACCGGATGTCCTCATTTGTCATTGCTCATTCCTTGGTCATTCGGATTTCGTCATTGGGCATTACCCAACGGGTTGCATTTCTCTGTGATTCGCTTATCACATTCTCCGCATGTTGTTGTTTCGGGCAAAGATTTTGGATGGCTGGTTTGAGAAGATCATCAGTGATCTGCCGGCGGTATTGATCGACCACGCGCACTTGGAGCGCAAGGCCGCGACGACGTCATTGACGCTGGAGAAGTATCGCGAGCTGTTCCCGAAAGTGCATGAACTGAACGCCATCGCCATCGAGGAGCTGCAACATTTCGAACTCGTGCTGCAAATCTTAAAACGACGCGGCATCCCGTTCGGTCAGCCGTTCCCGAGCCCGTGGATCCGTGGATTGATGACAAATATGCGGCCCGGTGCGCGCTTTCAGGTCATCGATCACCTCATCGTGTGCTCACTCATTGAAGGGCGGAGCTGCGAAAAGTTTCAGATCCTAGCCGAGCGGTTGAAGCCGATTGATCCAGAACTCGCGACGTTTTATGCGAGCTTGGTGGAATCCGAAGGCAACCATTACGCCACGTATTGGCTCATGGCTCGCGAGATCAACGAGAAGGAAGCCGATGAGCGATTGGATTTCTTCCTCGATCTGGATGCCAAGCTGATCCGTGAACCGAATCCATTGGCGATGTTGCATTGAGGCATTAGATTGCTTCGATGGTTTGCTCCGAACATGACCAACGATGCGCTAATCAAAGAGATCGGCGAAGCCTTTTCAGGTGTGCCAAAACCGCAAACTACTTTGCGGGTGGCGAGAGGCGCAGACGACCACGACTACGATTGGAAAAAGCTGCAAAAGCTGGATGAGCACTATTATGACTGGGAGGATGTACCTGACGAAGACCTGGATTACTATCAGGACATATTTTACTGGCTATGCCCTCAAGGATTTCAATTTTATTTGCCAGCGTACATGAGTCGGATGTTACGAACTTTGTCTTCTAACCGGCCGAATCATATATGGCCGATGTGGGCATTCGGTGAACGATGTTTTGAGCTGAATCTATTCGAGCTGTTCACCCGAAAACAAACAGCCGTGACGGTACGCTTCTTGGAAGTTCTATTTGAGAAGGTGAAGGATGACTATCATGCCGACTGGTGGAACCATTTCGACGCGGAGGATTGGGATGACGACGAACTAAGGAAAGCACGGAAGCTCGAATTGTGGGAAGATTACGGAGCGGCTTATCAACTTCTCAAAGCCAAGCTGGGCAGTGAATAACAGGCAGCCGAGATAAGCAGGCGAGCCTCAGCGTGCGCCTGGTTATCTCCATTGCTTGTTACTTTTGGCTTGTGGGTATGCATCATCCGCTTACGCCGCCAGGAACCACTGCTCGCTCCGCGCGCGGATGAGCTTTTGCCGCGCATGACGCAGCAATGCCTCGTTCACCTTCTCATCGAGCAACTCGGGCAGCATCAACAACGGTGCGCCGCTCATCCAGGCGAGGGATACGGCTTCACTCGCGGCCCAGCTGATGAGGCCGAACTTTTCGGGGTTGCGCGTCTTGCGCATCCACTCGGCGACGAGCTTCATCTTCAAATGCTCCAGACGCTCGATGACGAGCTGCTGCTCCGTGCGTGCCGCATTCGGGCGCACCTCGAACTTCACTTCCGGGGCGAACTCCGCTACAAGCCTCTCGACCGCGTCATTCTTGACTGTGTGTGTTTTGCCTTTCATAACCAACGCTCTTTCTGACGGTGGTCACTTTCCTTTCATTCAACAAATTATCACGTGTACGTATTATTTTTTCTGGCCGTTGCGAAAATGCCTTTCCCAAGCCAGTATGAGACAGGACTGCAACCGGGTGTAATGCGGCTCCGGCAGATGCGTCTGCTTGGGTGATATGAGAACAGAACTGAACATCGGCGGTATGACGTGCAACCACTGCGCACAAACGGTGGGGCAGGCTCTGCGTGCTGTGCCCGGCGTGGAAGCGGCGAAGGTGGACCTTGCAAGTTCCCGGGCGACAGTTGATTGGGCAGAGAATGCGGAACCTGCGCCGCAAAGCCTGCTTAAAGCAGTCCAGGGCGCGGGTTATGAACCGAGTCTGGTGAAAAAGGATGCGGCGATCATCGTCTCGGGGATGGATTGCCAGAGCTGTGTGGGGCATGTCACAAAAGCGGTGCAAACGGTGCCGGGTGTGGCGAATACGAGCGTGGATCTGAGCAGTGGCCGCGTGAAGGTGGATTGGCAGACGGACGCGAAAAAAGATTTCAGTGCGGTGGTGCAAGCGATTCAGAAGGCGGGTTATGAGGCAAAGCTCGCGGAAACGTCGAGCGCCTCAGTTCCGGTGAAGAAGAGTCATCTCGATGGCTGGAAATTTAATGTGATGTTGGGCGGTGCCATCACGGTCATCCTGATGATTTGTGAATGGGTGCTTGGGCTGGGTATGACCAAGTGGTTTCACTGGTTCGCCTTTGCGCTGGCTCTACCCGTGCAGATTTTTTGCGGTGCGCGGTTCTATCGCGGCGCGTGGAACCAGCTCAAGCAGGGCAAGTCGAACATGGACACGCTGGTGGCGCTCGGCTCCACGACGGCGTTTGTGTATAGCCTGTGGGGTTTGCTCGCGGGCTGGCACGGTCATCTCTACTTCATGGAGTCAGCGGGCATCATCACACTGGTAAGCGTTGGGCATTGGTTGGAAGCCATGATGAGCGAACGCGCGGCAAGTTCGCTGAAAGCTTTGGTGAATCTGGCGCCGTCTACCGCCCTACGCGTGGGCAAGGATGGCAAAGAAACGGCTGTAGATGTCGCGCAATTGCAACCGGGCGATCGCGTGCGACTGCGTCCAGGTGACCGTGTGCCAGTAGATGGCGAAGTGATCGAGGGCGGTTCGGCGGTGAACGAATCCATGCTCACGGGAGAATCGTTGCCGGTGGACAAACAGACAGGCAGCACATTGTTCACAGGCACGCTGGTCGAGAACGGTCAGTTGCTCATGCGCGTGACAAAGACGGGTAGCGCGACGGCGCTCGCGCAGATCATCGCCGTGGTGGAGCGGGCGCAGAATAGTCGCGCGGAAATCCAGAAACTGGGCGATCGCGTCAGCAGCATCTTTGTGCCGGTGGTTGTATGTATCGCGCTGCTGGCGGCGGCTTGGTGGGGATTGGCCTTTGCTTCGGCCACCGCATTCAGTCAAGGCCTTGCAAGCTGGTTGTGGCCGATTCATCTGCCGGATACCGCGATCGCTGCCGCAGTGCTGCATGCGGCGGCCGTGCTGATCATCGCGTGTCCCTGTGCGATGGGTCTCGCCACACCCGCAGCCATCATGGCCGGAACGAATGCGGCGGCGCAGCGTGGTATCCTGATTCGCGATGGTGCGGCCTTGGAAAAATCCGGGACGATCACGGCCGTCATCTTTGATAAGACGGGGACATTGACCGAAGGCAAACCCTCCGTGGTGGCCAGTGAAGATCTGCGTTCAGCAGATTCTCAGAAGACGATGTTGAAAGAATTGGCCTCTGCGCTGGCCTCGCCGTCCAATCATCCGCTCAGCCTTGCCATCGTGGCCGCCTTTGGCAAAGCGGCGCAGCCCCTATCAGTGGAGCGCGGCTCTCCGAGCCGCAGCAACGTCCAGGCGTTTCAACCGTTACCAAATATTTCGAAACGCGCGACTGCTACGGCGACGAATGTTTTATCACAAAATTTCACACGCTCTACCACTCCGCAGAACTGGACGGAACTGCGCGGCAAGGGCATTGAAGCGAAGCTGGCACAGCATTCCACTGAGACCTTGCGGCTAGGCTCGCTCCGTTGGTTGCAAGAGACCGGCGTGGATCTTTCACGGGCACAGGCTTTCAGTGATAAGTGGATGGGCGAAGGAGCTTCTGTCCTCGGCATCGTCGAAGGAACAAAACTCGTCGGCGTGCTCGCCCTACGTGATGTGCTGAAGCCAAAGGCCCGCGAAGTCATCGAGACATTGCAGACCAAGCTCGGTAATACGCAGAGCGTGTATCTGCTTACGGGTGATGCCAAGACGACGGCGGAAGCGCTGGCGCGAGAAGCAGGCATAGATACTCAAAACGTCTTCGCCGAAGTGCGCCCTGAGCAAAAGGCGGAGCTGGTGAAACAGCTTCAAGCCAAGGGAGAGCGCGTGGCCTTTGTAGGGGATGGCATCAATGACGCACCTGCTTTGGAGCAGGCGGACTTGGGTATTGCTGTTGCGCGGGCTAGCGACGTGGCGCGCGAGGCAGCAGATATCATCCTGCTCAAATCAGATATTCAGGCGATCCCGGAGGCCATCGGGCTGGCGCAGGCGACCTTGCGCACGATCAAGCAAAACCTGTTCTGGGCATTTTTCTACAACGCGGCGGCGATTCCGCTGGCGGCCTTGGGTTTTCTCAGTCCGTTGCTGTGTGCAGCGGCAATGGGATTGTCCGATGTGGTGGTGATCGGCAATGCGCTGCGCTTGCGCCGGAGGAAGGCTTGAGTATGATTGCATAAACAATCATTTGCTAGAGGAGGAGCAACCGCAATCCCATGAATGTCCGAAAGGCTGTTCAAAAACTTGGTAAAGGCGTTCTGTTCATTGTCGCTGCTATTGCGCTACTTTTCTTTTGGGCCCGGTGGATACCGTTTGACAAGAGCTGGCAGAAACCTGCGCATGTGATCCAAAACTTCCTAGTTCCGGCACAGAAGGGAGACTTTTCTCAAGCCAAGATATTCTTCGCGGAAAAGGACTTGATCAACATAGCTGCCTGGGAAGGCAGTTTTGAGACTTGGTGCGCCAAGTATGCGAAATATTCAGAGTTCAAGATCGGGCCTGCTGGCCGAGGCAAAGCCGGTAACTACTGGATTGAGATCTACGGCAAAACAAACACAGGCGATCTGGTATTTGTTGAGCGCGTCTATGCCAAACAGATCGATGGTATATGGAAGCTGAAATATGGATTGAGCTATGAGGCATGGCACGCTTTGCACGAAGACGATATGACAAACAATCTTGCACCGCACACAAACGTTGCGCATCAAGGTCACCAGCCCACGAATGAAGCTGACAGGACATCACCAGATCTGGATATAATCCAGCGCTGACCGTTTTGTTCCGTTTGTTTGGGAGAGTGAGAAGGATGTGGTAGGGCTTGCAGGTCAACGTATATTAGTAATGGATGCGGTATGGACATACCCGCTTTCCGTCTCTGCAATTTGGATGTCAAAGGTAAGGAATTTGAAGCACGGTTGAAGCGATAAAACTAGGCAGTCAGTCCTTTACAAACGAGGTTTTGCATCCGCGTTTCGACTCGGCCCGTGATTATCTCCGGAATAACCCGCCCGCAGCCTTGACCCCCCCGCGGATTTCTGGCGGGATACCGACACACATTTTCTGCACATGGACTTTTTTACGCCTATCTTTGCGGCGGCAGGTGACGGTTCCACCTGGCCTTTTGTCGTGCTCGTGCTCAGCGTGGCCTCGGTCATCGTCCTGATTTCGGTCTGCCGCATCCATGCTTTCCTCGCGCTCATCCTTGCGGCTTTGCTCGCTGGTGTGCTGGCGGAGAAACTTCCGGGCGGCCGTCCCCGTGTCTCCGATATCCCGGTGGCTGAAGGCGTGGCCTTGAAGAGCCACTATTTGCGGGCGGTAGAGTTGGTGACCGAGGAGTTCGGCAAGACCGCCGGGGCTATCGGTATCGTCATCGGCCTGGCCTCCATCATCAGCATGTGCCTGATGGACAGTGGCGCGGCAGACAAGGTGGTGCGCCGGTTCCTTGCTTTCTTTGGGGAAAAACGGGCAGGATTTGCTTTGCTGGTGGCCACTTACTTCCTCTCCATCCCGATTTTCTTCGATACCATGTTCATGCTCATGGCGCCGCTGGCCATGGCGCTGGCTTTGCGTACTGGTAAAGACTATCTCCTCTATGTTCTGGCGGTTTGTGCGGGTGGTGTCATCACGCATTCGCTGACAGTGCCGCATCCCGGGCCGCTGGCGATGGTGGACAATCTCAAGGTGGATGTGGGCATCTCCATCGTGGGCGGTGTGACAATGGGTCTCATCCCGGCCATCGGCGGATACTTCGTGGCCAAGTGGCTGAATTCCCGCATCACCATCCCTGTCCGCGAAGTGCCGGGAGTGGATCTGAAAGATCTCAAAAGCATCGTGAACAAACCGGAGAGCCAGTTGCCTGGCTTCACCATCTCCCTTCTGCCCATCATCTTGCCCATCGTCCTCATCACATTCGGCTCCTTTCTGGACGTGGCCTGGCGCACCTACAACCAGTTGAAGCTGGCGGGTACGACCGATTTCCATTGGGCCAAATCCGTGGTCGAACTTTTTGGTAGCAAGGAAAGTTTCCTTTCCTTCTTTGCGGTCTTCGAATTTTTGGGAAACAAGAACATCGCATTGCTGGTGGGAGCGGCCCTTTCCATCTACGTGCTGGCGAAGCAGAAGGGGTACACATTCAGCAAGATCGCCGACCTCATCGGCAAACCTTTGGAGACCGCCGGCGTCATCATCCTCATCACCAGTGCTGGCGGCGCGTTCGGCCTGATGCTCAAGAACGCCGGTGTAGGTGATGCCATCAAAGCCATGGCCGAAGGCAAAGATGTGAATCTGATCCTGCTTTCCTGGTTGGTGGCCATCGTCATCCGTATCGCCCAAGGGTCGGCCACGGTCGCCATGTTGACGACCTCGGCGATGATCTTCCCTATGATCGATCCGGCGGCGGCGGGTGCGGTGGAGCTGCCTTACAGCGTCATGTATATCTTCTTGAGCATCGGCTTTGGTGCGTTTGCCTGTTCGTGGATGAATGACTCCGGATTCTGGGTGGTGAGCAAGCTGGGCGGCCTGACGGAGAAGGAGACTTTGAAGAGCTGGACGGTGATGTTGACCGCCTGCGCTGTGATCGGTCTGCTTATGTGCCTGGTCATGTCCAAGGTCATGCCTTTAAAAGGGTTGGGCACTCTGCCTACGGCGACTCTGACAGTCCTGAAATAAGGCGAATTCCCGGCAATAGAGTGCTTTCGGATTTGCTCCGAGGGCATTACCCCATTTCTGGATATGTCCGGATGGGGTAAACGACAAGGATGCCAAAGCTTAGTCCGAATCAAGTCACTGTCTCGATGGCTACGTTGCCTTCTTGGAAACTGGAAGGTCCGGCCATTTATCGCACCTTCACCCTGCCCAATTTCAGCAAAGCGATGGAATTTGCCAATGCCGTCGCCAAGACAGCCGAGAATGCAAACCATCACCCGGACATTGAGATCAAGTGGAACCAGGTGACACTGCGATTGAGCACGCATTCCGATGGCGGACTGACGGAAAAAGACTTCGCACTGGCGGGGAAGTTCGATCAACTGGTTTGAGTCATTTGCGGAGAAGCCGCAAGTTGACTAAAGTTGAAACTGATTGGCTTTAAGGGGCTTAGGTGGCGGAAATCACTTGACTGATTACTTGACTTATACTTGACTAATCATGGTTGCGACCACCATGAGTTATCAACCGGTATATGTCATCACGCCTGCACTGCTCTCACGGGCAGAGCAGATATCCGCCCTGCGCGAACGTATTCTGGCCGCTACAGTACAAGTGGCGTGGATTCCGGCTTTGCAAAAAGATTCCCGTGCCCGCAATACACATTCATCTACAGCCATTGAGGGCAATCCGCTGACTTTGGAACAGGTGCGGGCCGTGGAAGAAGGCCGGGAGATGCCCGTCATTGCCGAGCGTGAAAAGAGGGAAGTGGTGAATTATTTCGCTGGCTTGCGATATATTGAAAAGAATTCGCATAAGAAATCGATCACTCACGAGTCGATTTTGCAACTGCACCGGATCATCGCAGGAAACGTGATGGACCAAGGCACTGCTGGAAGATATCGCACGATTCATGTCCGTGTCGGCCGTTTTACTCCGCCCGCACCGGAAGATGTTTCAGGACTGATGTTTGAATTGTTGGAATGGTGGAATAAAGAGTCTGTAAACCTGTCTCCGGTGTTAAGTTCCGCGATCATTCACTATCGGTTTGAAGCCATCCATCCTTTTGCAGATGGAAATGGCCGGACAGGACGGGCACTGGCCTTGTGGGAGCTTTACCGGCGAGGTTTTGATACGCATCACATCTTTTCCGTAGATGAATACTATTGGGAAAATCGTCCCCGCTATTATTCAGCTTTGGAACTGGTGAGACATGAAGGTGAAGATCTGAGTCGGTGGCTGGAATACAGCGCGGAAGGGCTTCTCCTGACCTTGGAACGTGTCTGGACCCGGATCCAAAAATTAACGGCTAAAAAGGGGCGTGAGAAACTGGTGCTTCGTCCGAGGCAGGAAAAATTGCTGCAAATGTTGCGAGATCATCAAGGTATGACACCGCAAGAAATCTGGGATGGCTTAGATGTATCGCGGCAAGGAGCCATGGGTTTATTGCGGCCATTGATCCAAGCGGGACTGGTCAAAAAAGTGGGTGGCAAGAAAAGCGGGCGTTATATTTTGGTATAAGCCGCAAAAGCCCGGGCTTTCCACCCGATTGTGATATGCTATATTCTTCCTCACGTCGAAACTGACGTGAATGGTAAGGATAGTTAGCAGCAATTTGTGAAAGCACTGGTAGAGACAGCAAACCGGAAGACGGAGCGAGCGTTCTTGGTGGGCGCGGAGTTGAAGAACTCCAACACATGGGAGTTGCAAGACTCAATGGAGGAGTTGCGACAGCTCGCGCAGACGGCAGGTGCGGAGATCGTAGGAGATGCCACGCAGAAGCTGGAATCCCCCGCCGCCGCCACGTACATCGGCAGCGGCAAGGCGGATGAACTCGCCAAGAAATGCCGTGAGGCCGAGGTGGACACGGTCATCTTCGATGACGAACTTTCTCCCGCCCAAGGCCGTAACCTGGAAAAGCTTTTCGAGTGCAAGATACTCGATCGCACCTCGCTGATCCTCGACATCTTCGCGCAACGCGCCCGCACGCGTGAGGGCAAGATGCAGATCGAGCTGGCGCAGCTCCAGCATTTGTTACCGCGACTGACGCGTTTCTGGTCCCACTTGTCCCGTCAAAAGGGCGGTATCGGTATGCGTGGTGATGGTGAGACGCAGCTGGAGACGGACCGCCGTCGCGTGCAGGACAAGATCGCACGCATCACGCGTGAACTCAGTGAAGTGCGGCGTCACCGTTCCACCCAACGTCAGGGTCGTCAGCGCAGTCAATGGCCGCTGGCCTCGATCGTCGGTTACACGAACGCAGGCAAGTCCACGCTCTTCAATGCGTTGACGGGTGCGGGTGTGCTTTCCGAGGACAAGCTGTTCGCCACGCTGGACCCGACGACACGGCGTTTACATCTGGAGAAGACGAACCAGAATGTGCTCGTATCTGACACGGTAGGTTTCATCCGCAAGCTGCCGCACAATCTGGTGGAAGCCTTCAAAGCGACCTTGGAGGAAGTGGTGGAGGCAGACCTGCTCCTGCACGTGGTGGACATCAGCCATCCGAAGCTGGATGAGCAGATTGTAGCGGTAGACACGGTGCTGGAGGAGATCGGAGCTAAGGGCAAACCGACGTTAATGGTCTTCAACAAAATCGACCGCTTTGATGACGACATCGTGATCAACCGCTATCGCGAACTGTTCCCGCAATGCGTGGCGGTGTCAGCGCGCACAGGCGCCGGCTTCCCTGACTTGCTGGAAGAGCTGGGCGCGATGTTGCGGCCCATTCGTGAGTTCGTGGATCTTGAAATCCCACACGATGCCGCATCGACCATCGCCCGACTGCACGCTATCGCGCAGGTGGTGGATCGTGATTACGACGGTCCTTCGGCGAAGTTCAAGGCACGCATCCCGCCTCATTATATGAACGAGTTCACGCCGTTTGTGGTAGGGAAGAATCAATCGGAGCGCGCCGAGGCGATCGAAGGAAAGAGGCGGTAAAGCGTTCCGTCTGCATCGCGCAATGTTCCGGTGTCATCGCCTGAGATGGTAAAGATGGCCCGGGAAAAATCATTCGTGCTTTGGCGATCCGATAAACGCACGCGGCCACTGAGTTCCCATTGCTCAGGGGAGATCAACCTCACTTTGGTCGCGGTAAGCGAGACACCATTGGTGGGAACGGTCAGGGTGAAGCCACGTAACTCGACCGTTTTCTTCAAATCTTTGCCCGCTACGTAATGATGAAATTGCCGGACGGCTTGTGAGAAATGATAGGAAGAGCGAACTTCGAGGTTGGCGTCATACACTACCAAGAGAGGCAATACGCCTATGCGGAAAAACCCCTTTCGTTGGTTTTCCTTGGCAAATCTGTCAGCTTTGACCAGCAGACTCAGCCGGTTTTCAGGTCCGGCATAAAAAGGCAGCGTCACGCCTCGGGCATTCAGAATCATCCTGTTGTCCAAAGCCTTCGGCTGACCTGCACCAATCCCTGTCACATGAAGAGATAAAATAAGGGCAAGCGCCCATAGTATCCACCCAGCCCGGATTGTAGTATGTAAGTGACGAGACACGATCGGTTGATTAGGCGATTGATTTAAACCCTTTATTGGTCACGGCCCCAAGATTCTCCAGATTTCGCCAACTGGCAAACACGACCAGTCGCATAACGCGGGCTTGCGCAGATCACTTCCAGCCGCTTGGATAAGAGCCAGCCAAGATGAGCACCTCACTCCGCATCAAAGACCTGCCGGATACGGAACGCCCCCGCGAACGATTGCTGCTCCATGGTGCCGATGCGCTGCGTCACGCGGAACTCATCGCCATTCTGTTGCGCACAGGGATGAAAGGTTACTCCGCCATCCAGATCGCGGAGCAATTGATGGTCAAATTCGGCTCCTTGAACCGCCTCGCGCTCGCTTCGGTAGATGAATTGCGCAAAGTCAAAGGGGTGGGCCGGGACAAGGCGATCGCGCTGAAAGCCGCCTTCACGCTCGCGCAACGCATGGCGAAGGAGCTGCAATACGAATCGCCGGTGCTGGATAATCCGGAGAGCATCGCGAATCTGCTGCGCGAGGAGAACCGGATGTATGAGGTGGAGCATTTCCAGATCTTGCTGCTGAACACACGGCGCAAGCTCATCCGCGTGGAACAGATTTCCCAAGGCACATTGGACACGTTGCTGGTGCATCCGCGGGAGGTCTTCAAACTGGCCATCACGGCGAATGCCTCGGCTATCGTGCTGGTGCACAATCATCCTAGTGGCGATCCGACGCCTTCGGATGCGGATATTCGCGTGACGCGCGATTTGATTCGTGCGGGGCAGTTGCTGAAGATCGATGTGCTGGATCATATCATCTTGGGTAAACGTACGGCGGAGCGGAGCCGGGATTACACCTCGTTGCGAGAGTTGGGGCATTTCTACGTATAAGTAAGCTGTTGCTGGTGAAGAAAAACTGGTGAATAGTTTTCGCCGTCCAAAAACTATGTTTAAAAATTTGATCCTCGTTACGTCGCTGGCCTTGGCCAGTGTTGCTATCACCGGTTGCAAGACGGCCGATTGCACTTCTTGCTGTGCCGCCGATGCGAAGTGGACGGTGCTTTTCGATGGCAAGTCCACGGATGCTTTCCGCGGTTACAAGACGGAAGCGTTTCCCGGCGAGAAATGGCAGGTGGATGGCGATGCCCTGCACGTCCTGCCCGGCAAGAGCCCGGACTTGATGACGAAGGAGCAATACGAGAATTACGAGCTGGAACTGGAATGGAAGGTCTCGCCCGGTGGCAACAGCGGCATCATCTATAATGTGCAGGAGACGGCTGGTCCCGCGTGGCACACGGGCCCGGAGATGCAGGTGCTGGATGACAGCAAGCATCCCGATGGCAAGAACCCGAAGACGTCCTCAGGTTCACTCTATGCGATGATCGCGCCGAACGCGGAGAAGACGTTGAAGCCCGTGGGCGAATACAACAGCGCCAAGCTCATCGTGAACAAAGGCAACGTGCAGCATTGGCTCAACGGCAAGAAGGTCGTGGAATACACGTGGGGCAGCCCGGAGATCGCCGCGCTCATCCAGCAGAGCAAGTTCAAGCCGTTGCCGGAATTCATGAAGCACGGCAAGGGTCACATCGTGTTCCAGCACCACGGCGAAGAGGTGTGGTACCGCAATATCCGCATCAAGAAGCTGTAAGCGGAATCACCAGAATCTCACAAAGCGTCAGGGCGAAGGCTCTGGCGCTTTTTTGTTTTCTGAAGCGCGGGTCTCTGACCCGCAGCAAGGTGAAAATAGGCGGACAGATCCCGAGTATTTAGGGTCTGCGTGCTAGAGCTTTTGGCCATACTTCGACCTGCTCTTGCTCAGGGGAGTTGCTGCGGGTCGGAGACCCGCGCTCCAGCTATTCCATATTCGGATACGACCCCAGCACCTTCACGAAGCTGCAGTGCGTTCCGAGCTGTTCCAGCGCCTTCGCGAGTTTCTTGTCCTGCATGTGGCCGTCCACATCCACGAAGAAGAAATACTCCCACGCCTTGCGCTTGCTGGGGCGGGATTCGATCTTCGTCATGTTCAGCTTGTAACGACGGAACGGTGCGAGCGTCGAATGGAGCGCGCCCACTTTATCCGCGATGCTGAACATCACACTCGTGCGGTCACGGCCCGTCGGCGGACTGCATTGACGGCCCAGCACAAGGAAGCGCGTGGCGTTCGCCGAGTTATCCTGGATGTTATGTTCCAGGATCGGCACGTTGTATTTCTCGGCGGCGAGGACACCGGCGATAGCACCCGTCTTTTTCTCAGCGGCCGTGAGTTCCACGGACCGTGCGTTTGAGGAAGTCTCGATGAGTTCTGCGTGCGGCAGATTTTTTTGGATCCAGCCGCGGCATTGCGCCAGCGTTTGCGGATGCACGAAGAGCTTCTTGATCTGGTCCTTCTTACCCTTGCTCACGAGGCAATGCGAGATGGGCAGCACGATCTGCGAGACGATCTTCAGATCGCTATCTACGAACATGTCGAGCGTGTGCGTGACGACGCCTTCGGTGGAGTTCTCCACGGGCACGACACCGTAATCCGCGCGGCCTTTCGAGACTTCGCTGAACACGTCGGGGATCGTCTTCTGCGACGCGTACTTCAAGCTGGAACCGAACCGGCGGATGGCCGCTTGATGCGTGAAGGTCGCTTCTGGCCCGAGATACGCGATGGTCAGCGACTTCTCCAGCGACAGCGCGCTGGACATCACCTCGCGATAGATGGCTTGCAGGGAGGCGTTCGTGATGGGGCCGGCGTTTTGCTTGCACACGCGCTCGAGTACCACGCGCTCGCGGTGCGGCGCATAGATTTCTTCGCCAGCCTTCAGCTTGATCTCGCCGATGGACAGCACGTGCTTCGTGCGTTCGTTCAAGAGCGCGACGATCTGCGCGTCGAGCTGGTCGATTGCCTGCCGATGTTCTGAGAGGCTCATGAAAATCAGGATTCGCTTTTCTGCTCAGTTGCTTCTGCTGCCGCCGGAGCCGCTTCCGCTGCGGACGCTCCTGCCGGAGCCGCCGCACCTTCCGCAGCCGGTGCCAAGGCATCCGGGGGCGCGGTCGCCAGGCCCGGATCTACCGTGAGCAGCGCCTCTGGCTTCGTCACCGGGATGCGGCGTAGCTCCGTTGCGTCTGGCAAATCTTCCAAGCTCGCGAGCCCGAAGTATTCGAGGAACGTCGCTGTCGTGCTGTAGAGCGCGGGGCGGCCGACCACTTCTGCACGACCACTCTGCTCCACGAGATTCCGCTCCAGCAACGTCTGCATCGTGCCATCTACCGACACGCCACGAATCTGTTCCACTTCGGAACGCGTCATCGGCTGGCGATACGCGATGATCGTTAGCGTCTCCAGCGCCGGTGCCGAGAGACGCGGTGGCCGCACTTTTTCACCGACCAGCGTTTTGATCCACGGCGCGTATTCGGGCAGGCTCACGAAGAGCCACGCTCCCGCCACGCACCTCAAGCGATACATCCGGCCCGCCTGTTCATGCTCCTGCTCCAGCGCGGCGAGCAAGGGCTCCAGCTCCTCGTCCTTCACCTTCTTGAAGGCGCGGATGCCCTCGTCCTCCGAGTTGGCGGCGGTCGTCGCGAAGATGTCGCGAATATCCTTCAAGCTCAGCGGCTTTTGCGCCGCGAACAAGATCGCTTCCAGAATGTTTTTCAGTTCCATGGTCGGGAAATTACGATGCTTCCTTCGGCGCAGCTTCCGTCACCGGCTCAGATTCTACAACAGGCGAACTGGCCTCAGCTTGAACTTCATTAGCGCTCTCAGCCGTAGCGACAGCCTGCTCACCCGCATTCTCCGTTACCGCTTCTGCCTGATTATTCGGATTCGCGCCATCGATGTTCGTCACTAGATTCGTCGGCGTCGCTTCCGTCACCTCGTTCTTGCTGATCTCGATATCCGCGAACGTCTCCGGCTGCGAGATCAGCACCCGCTTCAACCGGATAAGCTCCAGCATCGCGAGGAACGTCACCACCACCTCCGTGCGGCTCACCGCACTATCGAACAATTCCGAGAACTTCACCGTTCCTTTGCTCTCGATGGTGTTCAAGATCGTCTCGATCTTCTCGCTCACCGTCCATTTGTCCTGGAAGATGTCGCGGCTCTCGCCTTCTTTCGCCGCGTAGCGCTTCAGGATGTTGTTCACCGCGCCGATAAGGTCGAAGACGGAGACCACGATCTTCTGCGGCGGTTCATCCGCCGTGAAGTCTGGCTTACCGGGCTGCCGTGCGTAGACGCTTTCCTGAACTTCTTCGCGATACTGCAGCTTCGCGGCGGCGTCCTTGAATTTCTTGTATTCGACGAGTTGGCGGATCAATTCCCAGCGCGGATCTTCCTCGTCATCCTCGCCTTCCACCACCACCTGTTTCTCCACGGGGAGCAGTTCCTTGCTCTTGATATACATGAGCGTGGCCGCCATCACAAGGAACTCGCCCGCAATCTCCAGGTCCAGCTGGCGCATCATCTCCACATGGGCGAGGAACTGCGTGGCCAGCTTCGTCAGGTTCACCTCATAGATATCCACCTCCTCCTTCTTTACGAGGTAAAGCAGGAGGTCGAGCGGACCTTCAAACACTTCGAACTGGACTTTGTAATCCATGAGACAGACAAACCAACCCCGTCGCAGACCAAGCCGCTCGGGACGGTCCATCATAGAGAACCCCCAAACCCCTTGGCAATGCTGGAAGGGACCCTCTGTTAGGTACACTTTAAAACCATTGAAACGTGAAAACGTCATCCCAGAGAGCGCTTTTTAAGCCCTTAACGGATCCGATTTCTGCCGGTTGATGGCATTGCGCCCGGCGGCCGCCTGCTGGCATAGTGGGGACATGATTACCCCGATGGACCGGCGTCGTTTCCTGCTCACGAGCGGGCTTGCCCTGCTTGCCACCCAACTGGATGTTTCCGCAGTGGAGAAGCCGCCCTTGGGGGCGAAGATCAAGCGCGTGCTCTTCCTCGGGGACAGCATCACCTACAGCGGCCAATATGTGGATTACGTGGAGGCCGCGTGGCGCACGCGTTTCCCGGAATCACAGGTTGATTTCCTCGATCTCGGTTTGCCGAGCGAAACCGTCTCCGGCCTTTCCGAGCCTGGCCATGCCGGCGGCAAGTTCCCACGCCCGGATCTGCACGAGCGCCTGGATCGAGTGCTGGCGCAAGTGAAGCCGGATCTCGTCATCGCGTGTTACGGCATGAATGATGGGATTTATCATCCCTTTAGTGAAGAGAGGATGGCGGCACACCAGAAGGGAATCTTGAAACTGCGTGAGAAAGTGCAAGCGGCTGGTGCCAAGATCATCCACCTCACGCCACCTGTATTCGATCCGCAACCGATCAAGGCGAAGACCTTGCCCGCTGGTCGCGACGTGTATGAGCAACCCTACGTGGGCTATGACGAAGTGCTCACGAAGTTCAGCGAGTGGTTGCTCTCGATGCGCAAGAGCGGTTGGGAGGTGTATGACATCCATGGCCCGATGTTGAAGCACCTGGAGACGCGCCGGAAGACGACTCCGGAATTCACCTTTGCCAAGGACGGTGTGCATGCGGATGCCACGGGGCATTGGCTGATGGCGCAGGCTTTGTTGCAGGGATGGAAGCTGAAGCCGGATGTGGAGATTTTCAGTATTGATGCCAGCAGCGCGAGAACATTGGGTGGAAACGCCTCAGCAGTGAACGCGGGCAGTGCGGTGCTGGTCTTCCAGGAGACGGTTCATCCTGCGCAACCTTACGATACGAAGTGGAACACGGAGTCAATGGTGCTGGAAAGGTTTGCCGAACGCACAGCCACGCGCGAACTGCGGGTGCTGGGTCTTTCCACCGGCCAGTATCACTTGAAGGAAGATGATAAAATAATCACGACGGCTTCCGCGAAAGAATTGGCCAAAGGGGTGGCTTTGGACCGCTTGGTGAATACATCGCTGCAGAAAAATCAGGCGGAGCTGCTGAAACTTATCAGCCAGCGACGGAAGCTTTTGAGCGATGCATGGCTCACCGCGACAGGGCATCAACGTCCGGGCATGGCCAAAGGTCTGCCACTGGCGGAAGCCGAAAGCAAAGCGATGGAACTGGGTGTGCAAATCATGAAATTGACCCGGCCTATAACGATGAAACTGACTTTAGTGGCGGAGGTTGCAAAATGAACGATTCTCAGAGGGTGAAGTGTCTTGGGAAAAAGTGATTCGGGCAACAGACGCCAAGGAGGTGGGGGTTGGGGAACCCCGCTGAAGAAACGTTCTGTCACCCGAATCGATTACAACCTACACCCACGTCACGGAAAATCCATACGTAATCTTACTTATTCTGAGCGCGTACGGGACTGGAGATGGGTTATCCCTTGGGGGACAGGGGTTTGGGAAAGTATGGACAGGCTAAGAGAGAGTAACTGTGGAAGGTGGTTTTTCTTGTGCTTGGCTAAACAAAAATAGGCCTGCACAGGTCACCACGGCGTTCAAAATCAGCAATTCATTGCCGAATTGATAGCCGCCAAAAAATGCTTTGGAGTTCGTGTCCAAAAAATAGCAGATCAGCGGGGCAATCAGGCAGATGACTGGCACGCTCTTATCCAAAACACGTCGGCGACAGATGATGCCGAACACAAACAAACCGAGCAACGGACCGTAAGTATAGGTGGCGATCTTCAGCACGGCGCCAATGACGGATTGCTTGGCAATCGCTTCAAACGCCAGGATCACCACCAGCAGAATCGCCGCGAACGCCAGGTGTATCCGGTGCCGTAACGAAGTCTTCTCCGCTTCCGTGCGGCGCGTGTCCTTATCCATCCCGAGAATGTCTATACAGTAAGAAGTCGTCAACGTGGTGAGCACGGAATCCGCGCTGGAGAAGGTCGCCGCCGTGAGGCCGAGCACGAACACGATCGCCGCGAACGTGCCGAGGTGTTGCAAGGCAAGCAGCGGGAAGAGCTGGTCGGAACGCTCTGGTATCGCGATACCTTTGCTCGTCGCAAAGATGTAGAGCAGCGCCCCCATGGAGAGGAAGAAGAGGTTTACCAGGACGGCGATCACGCTGTAGGACGCCATGTTCCATTGCGCTTCACGTAGTGAACGGCAGCTCAGGTTTTTTTGCATCATGTTCTGGTCGAGTCCCGTCATGGCGATGGCCAGAAAGATGCCCCCGAGGAACTGTTTCCAGAAGTAATTGCCCTTCGTGGCATCCCAGAAAAATGTCTGCGCGTAATCGCTGTTCTTCACTGTGCTGATGAGATCGCCCACGCCCAATCCCAGTTGTCTCATGATGGCAACGATGGAAAGTATCACGCCCAGAAGCAGAAAGGTGGATTGAAACGTATCCGTCCACACCAAGGTCTTGATGCCGCCTTTATAGGTATAGGCGAGCATGAGCAGGATGATGCTGGCGACGGTCACGACAAAGGGGATGTTCCACGCATCGAACACGAACTTTTGGATCACACTCGCTGCGAGGAATAATCGCGCAGCGGCTCCGAGTGTGCGCGAGAGGATGAAGTAGGCGGAACCGGTTTTTTGTGACCGCGTGCCGAAACGCGTCTCCAGGTAACTATAGATAGAGGTCAGGTTCAGCTTGTAGAACAGGGGCAACAGCACCCAGGCGATGATGAGGTAACCCACCATCAGGCCTAACACAAGTTGCAGGTAAGAGAACTGGTCTTTGCCTACAGTGCCCGGCACGGAGATGAAGGTGACGCCTGAGAGGGAGTCACCGATCATCCCGAAAGCGACCGCATACCAAGGCGACGCTTTGTTCCCGAGGAAGTAAGAGTCGTTCGTGGCGTTACGGCTCGTGTACCACGCGATCAACAGCAGGAAGAGGAAGTATCCTCCGATGCAGCTGAAGATATAGATTGGTGACATGGTCGCTTAGATTCCCATCATGTTGCCGGGGAACGCGGTCATTACTGGAGGAGAAGACAGCGATTGGCGAGTGGAATTTCGAGCCCTCCGCCAAAATGAAAAGCGCCGACCTGAGGTCGGCGCTTCCTGAAACTTTATGTTCTTGGGCCAAGCTCAATGAAACTCCTGCACCGTCCGCACCGCGTAACCATCCTTCTGTAACGCTGCGATGCCCTTCGCCGCCGCCTTCGCGCTGCTGATCGTCGTCATGATCGGCGTCTGCGTCAGCACCGCTGTGCCGCGGATCTTCACCTCATCCGCACGCGGCACCTGGCCGGACGGGGTATTGATCACGAGCTGAATCTCCTTGTTCTTCAGGAGGTCCACCGCGTTCGGGCGACCCTCTTGCAGCTTGAAGATGCGTTGTACCTTCAGGCCCGCCGCTTCCAGCACATTGGCCGTGCCGCCGGTGGCCACAAGCTCGAAGCCCAGCTTCACAAAGTCCTGTGCCACTGAGGCCACATCATCCTTGTGCGCATCACCCACGCTCACGAACACCTTGCCCTTCAGCGGCAACGTCGATCCCGCCGCCATCTGGCTCTTCGCATAAGCGATGCCCAGATCGTTATCCAAGCCCATCACTTCGCCCGTGGAACGCATCTCCGGCGAGAGCAAGATGTCTTGGCCGGGGAACTTGTTGAAAGGGAACACCGATTCCTTCACCGCCCAATACTTCGTCCACACTTCCTTCGTGAAGCCCAGCTCCTTCAACGTCTTGCCCGCCATTACCTTCGCGGCCAGCTTCGCCAGCGGATAACCGATCGCCTTTGAGACGAACGGCACCGTGCGTGACGCACGTGGATTGACTTCGAGCACATAAACGATGCCGTCTTTCACGGCATACTGCACGTTCATGAGGCCGACTACCTTCAATTCCTTCGCCATCGCGTGCGTATATTCGCGGATGGTGCTGATCGTCGCCTCGCTCAACGTATGCGGCGGCAGGACCATCGCGGCGTCACCGGAGTGAACCCCGGCGAACTCGATGTGCTCCAGCATACCGCCGACCACGATCGTGCCATCCGCCGGATCCTTGAACTGCCCCACATCCGTGATGCAATCCACGTCCACTTCCGTGGCGTCCTCTAGGAACTTATCCACGAGCACCGGGCGACCGGCTGAAATTTCCAGCGCTGCATTGCGATGGAAGTAATCCCGCAATTCCGCTTCTGAGAAAACGATCTGCATCGCGCGACCACCGAGCACGAAGGACGGACGCAAGAGCACCGGATAACCCAGCTTCGTCGCGACAACTACTGCTTCCTCCACCGTCGTAGCCGTGCCATTCGGCGGCTGCGGGATGTTCAGCTTGTTCAGCATCGCTGCAAAGAGCTTGCGATCTTCTGCGATCTCGATGTTCTGCGGCGAGGTGCCGATGATGTTCACGCCGTTCTGTTGTAGACCCAGCGCCAGATTCAGCGGCGTCTGACCGCCGAACTGCGCGATCGCACCCCAGCAACCTTCGCGCTCATAGATGTGCAAGACATCTTCCAACGTCAGCGGCTCGAAGAACAACTTATCCGACGTATCATAATCCGTGGAGACCGTTTCCGGATTCGAGTTCACCATGATCGTCTCGAAGCCGTCCTCCTTCAAAGCGAACGACGCATGCACGCAGCAATAATCGAACTCGATGCCCTGCCCGATACGATTCGGCCCGCCGCCCAGGATCATCACCTTCTTCTTATCCGTCTTCTTCACCTCATCATCCCCGCGATCGTACGTAGAGTAGAAGTAAGGCGTGTAGGCCTCGAACTCAGCCGCGCATGTATCCACCAGACGATAGCTGGGCACGAGACCCTGTTTCTTGCGTTCCGCACGCACGGCATCCTCGGTTTGGCCGGTCAAATGGGCGATTTGACGGTCGGAAAAACCCAGGGACTTCGCTTTAGCTAACAATTCCGGTTTCATCACGTTGAGTCAGGCGGTTGGTAAACCGCAAAACGGCCAGAAGTAAGCATGAGCCACCCGATACTGGCAAGTCTCCCTTTGGGGAACTTTTCCACAACTACAACCGCCCTGCGCCTTTAAGCCATTAGACCTGAAATCTGAGACTTTCACCCCTTTGCCTGGAAAACCCCTCGGGCCCCGTGTCTACGAGGCTAAATTTGCCCCCCTTTTAAAACTGCAGGCCGCCTCCCATTCAGATGAAAAAGACCATTACTTCTCTGACGGCTTCGATATAGGTTCCGGAAAAATAGCGTGTTCCGGTTTCGTTGCATTTACTTCTGGATTATCCTCCATCGCCACACTTTCAACAAAGTCCATTGAATCCGTGCCAAATTCGTGGCATTTATGGGGCGCATCAGCATTTTTACTATGGATACTTGGTTTCATTCTTTCCGGCCGGTTCTGGCTTTGGCTTGCGCCACCTTGCTCACCTTTGGCTGCACAAGTCCGAAACAGGCGGGGTCTAAGTATTCGGAGAATGCGTTACGAGCAGCAGCGGGTTCACCGGACCCGCTGAAGCCGTTGCGTGAGTCGATGACGTTCGCGACGACTTTCGACAAGGGACTGGATGCGGAGTTCGCGAAGGGGGATGCGAAGCTATATCACGCGGCGAACAGCCGTGCGCGCAATACGAATGCCACGGCGGGTTTGCCGGAGGGTGAGGTGGTGAAGCGGGCGGAAGGGGCAGGACGTTTCGGTGCCGCGCTGGAGTTCACCAAGAAGATCAACCCAGTGGTGTTCTACAAAGGGCAGACGAATATCAATTACACGACAACGAACTGGAACGGCAGCGCTTCCTTCTGGATGCGGCTGGACCCGGACAAGGATCTGCAACCGGGGTATTGCGATCCGATCCAGTATGTGGGGCAGATCTGGACGAACGGGGCGATGTTCGTGGAGTTCAGCAAGGATGAGACACCGCGCCATTTCCGCTTCGCCATCATGGCCAAGCATAACTTGTGGAATCCGAAGAATTTGAAGTGGGAGGAGATGCCCATGGGGGACCGTCCGATGGTGCAGGTGCAGAAGCCGCCGTTCAGCCGCGAGAAGTGGACGCATGTGGTGTTCACGTTTGAGCATGCCAACACGGGTCGCAAGGATGGCATCGGCAAGCTGTATCTGGATGGCGAGTATGTGGGGAGCTTCGCGGGGTTTGAGAATTCATTGTATTGGGATCCGGCACAAAGTGCTTTGAATCTCGGGCTGGCGTATGTGGGTTTTCTGGATGAGATCGTGCTGTTTGACCGTGCGTTGAATGCGGACGAGGTCAAGATGATGCATCATCTGCCAAATGGCGCTGCGGACCTGCTCTACCGGCATTCGATCATCGGCAAGCGCAAGTGGCTGACGAAGGACAATCACCTAAAATGAACCGTTTCTGGCGACAGTGGAACTTCAGCCTGATACTGCTGGTGGCGTATCTGGGCACGTTCCATCTGTGGCTGCGCCTGAATCCTAGTGGTGTGATGGCGTCGGGTTTGCTGATGGCAACGGTCTTGAGCGGGTTGCTGTGGCAGGCTTCGTTACGCGGATATTTCGCGAACAAGATCGATCTGGGCATCCATGCGTCAGTAATCTTGGATATCGCACTGGAGGCGACGATCATCCCGATGCATGAGGGGCTGACGTTTTATGTCTGTGCAGCGGGCTTCGCAGTGATCATCGGGGCGTATCGGGCGTGGTGCTTGCGCTCCCCTGCTCCATTGGCTGGCGCATGAAACGCGAGACGCTCATCTCGTGGGTGGCGTTTTTGCTGACGTTCCTCTGGTTGTTACTGCCGGATACGCGCAATTCGCTGGCGAGCCTTTGGCCGAGCATCTTGGCCATCGGGTTGGCGTTTCTCACCCGGAATATTTACACCTCACTCTTTGCTGGCGCATTGGCCGGTGCGTTGCTGTTACATGGTGGCAATCCTTGCGCGGCGTTTCTGGAACTGTTCTCCAAGCATCTCATCACGTCACTGAAAGACCCGTGGAATCTGAATGTGCTCATCTTCACGTTGATGATGGGCGGGCTGGTGGAATTGTTGCAGCGCAATGGCGGGACGACGGCCTTGGCGGAATGGTTTTTGGGTCGTGCCCACAGCAAACGCAAAGCGGGGATGGGTGCGTATCTGTTGGGTTGGGTGATCTTCATAGACGGTCTGGCGAACTCGATGCTGGTGGGCAAGGCCATGAGGCCGATCACGGACAAGGCTCGCATCTCGCGGGCGAAGCTGGCTTTCATCGTGGATTCGACATCCTCACCCATCGCCGGTCTCGCGGTCATCTCGACCTGGGTGGCGTATGAGCTTTCCGTGATCAAACAGGGTTTTGAGCAAACGCCGAATCTCGCGGCCGAGCAGGTACCTGCGGCGTTCACGCTGTTGGTGCAGAGTTTGCCTTACCGGTTCTATAACTGGTTTCTGCTGTTGCTGGTATTTCTGGTGATCTGGTTGGGACGCGATATTGGGCCGATGGTGAAAGCGGAGCAGGAAGCGGCGGCTAAAGCGACCGAGGCGATGCCTGAGCCGATTGAAGTAAAAGCGGACAAGGTGGGATCGCGGCTGCACTTGGCGCTGGTGCCAATCGTGGTGCTGGTGCTGGGCGTGTTCGCGGGCTTGTTCATCCAAGGTGGTGGATTGGAGCGGGAACTGAGCGTGGACAGCCTTATCGCGGCCTTGGGCGCGGCGGATGCGGCGATCGTGTTTGTGTGGGTCACGGCATTCACTTGCTTGCTCACAATGATTCTTTCGGCGTTGCGGCCCACCGAGGAGATGAAGGAGGGCGTTATCCATGCGTTCTTTGAGGGGATGAAGCAGTTGTTTTTGCCGACGATGATTTTGGTGTTCGCGTGGGTGTTGAACAGCGTGATCAAGGATTTGGGGGCGGCGAAGTTTCTGGCGAGTTTGCTAAGTGACCGGATGCCAGCGGGATTGTTGCCTGCGGTGGTGTTCATAACGGCATCGCTCATCTCGTTCAGCACGGGAACTTCTTGGGGCACTATGGCATTGGTGATGCCGCTGGCGATTCCTTTGGCGGTCACCCTGGGTGGAGCGCCGAATGCCTCCGTGGTGGTGGTAACGATCGGGGCGGTTTTAGCAGGCGCAGTGTTCGGGGATCATTGTTCGCCAATCAGTGATACGACGATCGTGTCCGCCTTTGCGAGTGATTGTGATGCCATGGAGCATGTGCGCACGCAGATGCCGTATGCATTGCTGGCGGCAGGGATAGGGCTGGTAGTTGGGTATCTGCCAACGGGGTTCGGTCTGACGCCGTGGCTGGCTTTAGTGCTGGGCGGGGCCTTGTGCTGGTTCGTGCTGTGGAAGAAGGGGACGGCGACACACTGAGCAAACTTCACGGTTTGCGTTTGGGTGATTTGCTTTTGGCTTTTGGCTGCGGGACGAGCAGACGCAGACGGCGGGTGGTTTCGTCCCGGTCAATGCGGCTGGCGGCGACGTCCAAGACTAAGGTTTCCCATTCGTCACTATCTGGAGCGGGTTCGACCTCATTCAAGCGCAAGAAGACGATGGCTGCAGCCATGGCGGCTCTTTTGTTGCCATCAAGAAAAGGATGGTTCTTGCAGATGTAATAAAGGTAGGCAGCAGCCACTTCTTCCAAGTCAGTGTAAGGAGACTTGCCGCCGAAACTGGCTTGAGGCGTAGCAATGGCTGAAGCCAATAAACCGGGTTCACGAATGCCACCCATGCCACCATGTGCTTCCAGAACGGAGGCATGGATTTCTTTGAGTATCTCAACCGTCAGATGGAAACAATTGTCCGGAAAGGGATTCACGCCAGTTTCTTAAGCGTTTTCTGATAATCCTTCACCGTCTGGCGGATGGTGGCCTTTATTTTCTCGGGCGAAGGCCGGGGATTCAAAGGAGTCAGGATCAGATTCCCATCATGCAAGGTCACATTCACCTGATCGCCGGTCTTGAGGTGGGCCATGTCCATGAGGGTGGCGTCGAAGATGATGCCGTTGGAGTTGCCGATCTTGGTTATGGTTTTGACCATGATGTTAAACTAAGTTTAACAGGAAGAACGCGCAACCGGAAAGTGAACGGTAATTAAAAGCTTGCGGGGCAAGGGGTAGAGGGCTATTTCGAGGGGCAGAATTCAACCACAAAGAGAGTTCCAAATCCTATAAACCCGTTATCGCATCATCGCATGAAGACACGTGTATCCTACTTGGCCGCCCTGATCGCGGGCGTGCTGTTTATCGCCGCTCCGTTTCAAGCCACTGCCCAGGAAAACAAGGAAAAGCCGAAGGCTGAGGGCAAAGAGAAGAAGGAAGGCGAGAAGCCCAAGCGCGAGACGTATCCGTATCAAGGCAAGGTGAAGGCCTCCGACAAGACGGCGATGACGCTCACCTTGGAAGGCAAAGAAAAGGAACGCGTCATCACGGTGACCTCCGAAACCAAGATTACCAAAGAAGGCAAACCCGCCACGTTTGGCGACATCCCGGCCGGCGAGACGGTTCGCGGTCAGGTGAAGAAGACGGCGGATGGCAAGGAAAGCGCCACCTCGGTGTTCATCGGGCCAGCCCCGGAGAAGAAGGGCGGTGAAAAGAAGGGCAAGGGCGACGAGAAGAAGAAGAAGGAGTAAGCCCGCTAACCAAGATTATCCCCGGTAAAGCAGGCCTGCGGGCCTGCTTTTTTGTGTCAGCAGAAGACCGGCTCCCTTTCCGGCTGGGATTTTCTGGGGAATGGCGAAAACCTGGCCATAAGTTTTTGTGCGTCGCTCTGTTCTTGCCGCAGAATGCCAACTGTCAATCTGCTTGCATGGTCCACTTCATCTCTTTCCGCCACTGGACCAGATGCAATAGAATCTTCACCACAGCGCTAATTATTTCAGAGCGGGTCATGGCCGAGTTCTACGTTTGCTCCCTCGGCCCGTTCAACATCCGCCCGATCCACGTATAGCGCACCATGTAATGATAGCTCACCAGTAACACTGCAGTGGTGGAAATGCAGAGGAAGGTGAACTTCACGAGGGCAGGCCCTGGCCAGTCGCGGATCAGCCATTGCGCCACAAACATCAATGGCAGATGCGCCAGATACAGCCAATACGCCGAGTCTGAGATGTAGCGCCAGCGCGGACTCTCACCGTGAAACTTCGCACGGAACAATCCCATGCAAGCAAAAGACATCCCCCACGCATAAACCACCTGCAAGATGTTCGCCCAGGGCCGATACCATTCCGGCGACATCAGCCGATCGCGAAAACCCAACGCGCCCGTAGTCATCTCCAAACCCAATGGAAAGATCACCACCAACAGCACCGGCAAAGTCCATCTCCATCCTTGTCCCACATGATCTGCCGGACCTTCGCGATCATAGTAGAGCGCGCCGAAACCGAAGAACACCGCGTAATATGCCAGCACATGCGGCATCGGGAGCAAGCCTATCGCGGTATCTGGCCCGAACACCGTGGCCATGCCGCTCATAAAAAATTGAGGCAATAAAGTAAGCGGTATCACCCAAAGGTAACGCGCGGGCGAGATCACCGCCCAGGCAGGCAGGCCCTGCCATTGCCAGCGGGCGGCCAGCCACGCATACACCGCGAAAAGTCCGACCAACCAGCAGAGAAACCAGAGAAACCACAAGTGGTGAAAGAAAGGAACCAAGGTCAGCAGGCTGATGATTTCAGCCAGCTTTTTGCGGCCGGAGTCACTGAAACGCTTTTCCCCGCCGTGAGCCACGAAATGCGCCTCCGCCTTTGCCCGTCCGCTCATCACCGTTTCTCTATCCAGCCACACTTGCCACGCAGAGATGGTCACGATCGTTTTGCCCCAATCAGTGAGCAAGATTTCCTGGGCGGTCTGACCATGATGGTTCTTTTGATTCCGGTCGGCACCTTTCTCCAGGAGCAGTTTCACCGCGTCATGACGGCCCAAGAGTGAAGCGATGTGCAAAGAACTGCCACCGTCCCGGTTTTTCAAATTCACATCCGCGCCCTTTTGGATGAGCAGTTTCATCACCTCCAGCCGGTTGTGCATGGTGGCCGCTGACAGCGCGGAGATTCCCCACGTGGGATGCATGACATTTGCATCGGTCCCATTGGACAGATGAATCCCTACTTTCGTCTCCTGGCCTTCGATAACCGCCGCCCAATAATGAGTCTCGAGATTCGCGGTCTGACGTTTGCCGACTGCCGCCACGAATATCAACGCCGCCCACGTCAACGGCACGATGGTGATCAAACCCACCAGACAGGGCTTGCCGATCCGTTGCCAGCGTTGCTTGAGCAGTTCCCGCAACCCGCGCTTGCGCCACAGCATGGCCGTGAAGTAACCGCTGATCAGAAAAAACAGCGGCATGCGAAACCCATGCACCGCCGTGATGAGCAGTCCAAATACCGGATGGCTGCTGTTATCCTCCACGACCCAGATGCCCGGCAGAAACGAAAGCGCAGCGTGCAGCGCAATGCCCAGCAGCATCGCCACCGCGCGCAAGGCATCGAGATCATGCCGCCGGGTGGTGGTCGGTTCAGGCGATGATGTCATGCACCACGTTCCCAAACACATCTGTCAGGCGATAATCCCGTCCGCCATGCCGGTAGGTCAGCGCCTCGTGATTGATGCCCAGCAGGTGCAAGATGGTCGCGTGAAAATCATGCACATGCACCTTGTTCTCCACCACCGTAGAAGCGATCTCATCCGTGGCTCCGTAGCTAATGCCGCCTTTCACACCTCCGCCTGCAAGCCATGAGCTGAAACACGCGCTGTGATGCCCGCGACCTTTGGTGCCATCCACGCCCGGAGTGCGACCAAACTCCGTAGTCCACACCACCAGCGTATCCTCCAGCATTCCCCGCGCCTTCAAGTCCGCCAGCAATCCGGCGATCGGCTGGTCGATATTCTTCGCATGGATCGCATGCTCCGCCATATCACCGTGCTGATCCCAGTTCTTGCTGCTGCTGCCATCCACGATCTCGATGAAGCGCACTCCTTTCTCTGCCAAGCGCCGCGCTGTCAGACATTGCCAGCCGAAACCTTCCGTCTGCCCGCGGTTCAATCCATAGAGCGCCAGTGTAGCATCACTCTCCTTGTCGAAATTGAACACATCCCGCGCATCCGTCTGCATGTGGAACGCCGTCTCAAATGTCCGGATACGCGCGGCCAGATCGCTGTCGTTCGCGCGTGCTGAGAGGTGCCGGTTGTTCAGCACATCCGCCAGTTCCAACTCCATTTCCTGCAAACCATTCTGACGCGTGCGCCGGTCCAGATTTGGAATCGGCTCTTTGCCGCCGATGACACGCACGCCTTGGTGATATGCAGGCAGGAAATCGTTATTAAAAATTTGTGTGCCTGCATAAGGCATCTGCGGAGCCAGCGCCACGAACGAGGGCAAGTTCCCGTTCATCGTGCCCAGCCCATAGCTTACCCAGGAACCGATGCTCGGCCGTGAGAAAAAGAAGGAACCTGTGTGGATGCCCAGAGTGGCGTTATAATGCTCGTTGTCGTCCCCCTTCATGGAGCGGATCACGCAGATGTCATCCATGCACTCGCGCAGATGCGGGAAGAGATCACTGACCATCGTGCCGCATTTGCCGCCCGGTTTGAAATCCCACAACGGCTTGAGCAATACGCGCTGCTGATTCGAGAGGCCGCCGCCCACACCTGTCTTCTTACCGTCCGCCTTGAACAGTTCCGGCTTTGGGTCAAACGTGTCCATCTGCGACACGCCACCATTCGAGAAGATGAAGATCACCCGCTTGGCTGTGGCCGGAAAAGGTGAAGGCTTCGGTGCCAGTGGATCGCCTGCTGCTGATGCCCCGCACAGCTCCGAAATGATCCCAGGCATCAACAGCGAACCGCCCACCAGCGAGTGCAGAAAGGCACGACGGGATTTCACGGGCGTGTTCATGCTCGCAGCATGCCTCGGAAGAATCTGTTTCGGCAAGTTGTTCATGCGATGGGTAGTCCGCTGAGCGCGCGGCTGAGTTCGTCATGCAAAGCGATCACTTTGTCCACTTCCCGGTTCATGACACCTTTGCCCGTTTCGCGCTCAAAACGGCAGGCAGAAAATCCCGTGCTTTTCTGTTCGTAGGCTTCGATCCATTCACGCCTTGGGACCACGGCTTCAGGCCGTGGCGGCCAGCGTCCAGAGCGTGGTTTCATGTGTGAGTCCACGCCGATGCGCCAGGGCTTGGGACTGACCCGCGCGCGGAAGCATTGCTGCCGCTGGCACATCTTCACATACACCGGATCGACCTTGAGTGAGTTGAAGAGCAAGGCCACTTCTGGAGCATTCGGAGCGAAGGTGCGGTGGGCCGCCACAACTCTAAGACCTGCTGGAGTCCGATAAATCCGCAGCCGCCAATTCGGATGCGCCGTGATGAAAGCGTTGATCCGGTCGTTCGCCATCTTCTCGGCTCCACCATTAAGTTTGAGATGCAGCTTGTGCAGGCCATTCGCGAGACAGATGCCGCCAACCACACCGGCCAGCCCCAATGGTATAAACCAGCCGACCGAACCCAGCTTCCATGACCCAAACGCCGCGCCAATCACCAGCACCAGAGTGAAAAAGCAACTGGTGGCTTTGCCGGGCTCGGCTTCGAAATCAATGTCTGCGAACAACACATCCGGTGTGTTAAGGCATCTGGCTCCGTAGCTGTTCCGTGTGATAACAGTTTCACCATGCTCAGCCACGATCTCTTCACAGATCGGCACACCTTCAGCGCCGTTGTAAGGAGATCTTGTCTCCAAGCGAACCAGTTCTTCGCCGCTAAGGATGCGTTGGAGCGCTTCCTTGGCGCGCGTGTCCGCATTTGACTGCGCCTCGGCTTCGCTGCTTTGTGACCAGCCCAGCCGTCGGACAGTGACCTGCCTTCCCTTCTCCTTGTGCTGCACCCGGCCTTCCGCCCAGAACTTGGGGATGATCATAACGTGTTAGTCCAGGTAAACAAATTCGTTGAGCCGAAACAGCACGCGCACATACGCACACCAGGCTTCCTTTTCCACCCCGTCCGTCATGCCATCCTCACGCAACTTGGCTTGGGCGCGCTCGATAAATGCCATGCCACCGGCGATTTCCTCGTTCTGAGGTGGGCGCGCAAAAAGCAATTCATACGCGTGGTTGATGCGTTTCTTAGCATCTGCCGTCTGCGCCATCACCCGTCCCGCCACGCGCTGGGACTGTTCATGAACGAACGCATCATTGAGCAAATACAACGCCTGCAACGGCGTCGTGCTGCTCGTGCGCACCGGTGTGCTGGTGGAAGGATCGGCCCCGTCGAAAATGGACAGATACGGATGCCGCTGGATGCGCTGTGTCATCAGGAACACGCTGCGATGATTGCTCGCGTAATCCGCCTTGAACGGTTTGTGCTGCGTGAAGTCCCACTGGTGCTGTGGCGGAAACGGATGTGCTCCGGCAGCGAATAAGTCCAGGTTGCCGCCCAGATACAGCAGCGCATCACGAATGGATTCCGCATCCAAGCGACGACGTGGGAAACTCGCGAGCAATTCATTCGCCGGATCGCGCTCCAATGCGGCAGGACTTTGCACTGCCGCCTGTTGATACGTGCGTGATGACAAGATCATCCGGTGCATCGCCTTGATGGACCAGCCGTCATCCCGGAACTTCGCCGCCAGAAAATCGAGCAGCTCAGGATGGCTCGCTGGCTTGCCGTTCTTACCGAAATCGTTCGGCGTCGGCACGATGCCGCGCCCGAAATGATTCTGCCATATACGGTTCACCATCACCCGTGCGGTCAATGGATTATCCTTCGCCACGATCCATCCCGCCAGTTGTTCACGTCCGCTGGCTTTGGAGCCTGCGGGCAATTCCTGTCCACCGAGCGCTTGTAAGAAACGGCGCGGCACCATTTCGCCGGGTTTGGCCGGATCACCCTTCTGCTGCACGCGCACATCAGCGATCTTGGTTGCCTCCGCCACGGCATACACCAAGTCCACTGGCAGTGCTTGCTTCAAATAGTCTCCCGCCGCTTTTTCTGCCTGAGCCAGTTGCTCTTTGAGCGTTGCTTTTTTATCCTCCGACGCATCCTTCAACTCGTCCTTGAGGCGTTTTACTTCTTTATCCAGCCGCGCCTGCTCTTGCGCGCGGGCTTTGAATGCAGCCTCGGCTTCCGCGCGCTTCTCCGGGGATACCAGCATCACGAGGTCACGCTGCTTCTTGTCCAGTTCGATGCCCGGCCACGGATAGCGCGTGCTGTTGAAGACCCCATAAAGCGCGTAATAATCCTGCGTGCTGATCGGGTCGAACTTGTGATCATGGCACCGCGCGCAATTGATCGTCAGTCCCAGAAAACTGCGCCCCAGGCTGTCCAACGTATCCTCGATGGTCAGATGTTGCGGATAATCATCTACACGCGAGCCGAACCGTCGTGAGTTCGCGATGTAGCCCGTGGCGATGATGCGTTGGAAACGTTCCTCATCCGTGTTGCCACCGCGCAGATCACCCGCGAGCTGGTCGCGTACAAATTCATCATACGGCAAATCGCGATTGAAGGCATCGATCACCCAGTCGCGATAGCGATGCATCTGCGGGATGGGATAATCCGAATTGTCGCCCGCCGTATCCGCGTAACGCACTACATCCAGCCAATGCCGTCCCCAACGCTCACCATAACGCGGCGACGCCAGCAACCGGTCTACGAGTTTGCTGACGGCACCTTTCGCATTCCGCCGTGATTCCTGCACAAACGCCTCCACTTCCTCCGGCGTGGGCGGCAAACCGTGCAAATCATAAGTCATCCGTCGGATGAGCGCGCGCGGTTCAGCATCGGGCGCAGGGGTCAGCTTGGCCGCTTCCACCTTGGCCAGCACGAACCGGTCGATCTCATTCACGGGCCAGGACGTATTCTTCACCTTCGGCAGTGCAGGAGATTCTAGCGGACGCAAGGACCACCACTCCCGCGCCTTGGCCCAATCAATCGTTTCCTTCGCCTTCACCGCCCCCAGCGTGCTGGTGCTTCGTGGATCAGGCGCACCCATGCGCACCCATTCCTCCAGATCCGCGATGACTTTGGGCGGCAATTTCTTCTTCGGCGGCATCTTCACGTCTTCGCTCGCATGACGCACCGCATGGATCAGCAGGCTGGCCTCCGGATCACCCGGCGTTATGGCCGCCCCCGTATCGCCACCCTTCTGCACCCCGGCGCGCGAATCCAGCACCAGACCGCCCTTAATCTTTTCTGCCCCCGCACTGTGGCACTCGTAACAATGTTCCACCAAAGCGGGCCGTATCCGGCTCTCGAAGAACGCGAGCTGATCCGCGTTCGGTTCATTGATGAATTGCGGCCGCGCGAGTTCCGGCACCGTTCCCTCACCCGCCCACAATTCCACGCCGGACAAATTTGCTGCCCCGTGGCTTGGCCCTTTCGCCACCACCGTCAATTTGCCATTCACGGCCTCGGCCCGCCAAGGTCCCAGTCGCTTCCACATCCCCGCTGTGCCGCTGTGAAAGGCCGACTGTACCACCTTGTCATTCACCAGCAGATCGAACTGTTCGCTGTGATTATCCTCCCACACATAGAGAAAAACTTGGTAAGTGCCCGCTGCCAGATTGCTGAACTCCAGATCCACCTTGTTACCCCACACACTGCTGCGGATCATCTGCGTGCGCGCGGCATCCGTAGGCGGCTTCAGCACCACCTTCTGGTTCTCGAATGTCTTGCCCGTCGCCTTGAAATCCTTCGCCTCTGCGCCCGCTTCCCATTTCTGCCCGTCGATGACAGTGGCCGGTCCGTTCAGGTTGATGCCCCGCGTAAACACCGCCACCGCCGCGTCGAGTTGTACCAAAGAAACCAGCAAGACTCCCAAGCCCAGCAAACGACGGCACGCATAGGGCCAGGACATGTACTGTCGATGCAACAAGGGCATAATTCTACGGGCTGTTCTCAAAGTATTTAGGAGCAGCCCGTCGGTTTCTACCAGTGGAAAAATACCCGCCTTTAGATCATTTCTGATCTTCCAGCGCTTCGACCTGCTTTGAACCTCCTTAACATTCATGCCGACACTCTATCAAGGCCACTAGGACAACCGCTGTCCATGCCTCCTTTTTATGGATGGTTTTTTCCCGGCGCCAATGTTTTGGCCCAGAGCAGGTTATGACGGAACCGTTCTATTTGGATGATTCAGCCTTAAATCAAAAGAAGCCTCCGCCTCCGCGACCAACCAGTCGGAAAAACCGCTCGTCAGGGTAGTTTTCTGTGAGCCTGATGTTTGGAATCTGGAGCTTCCATGGTCGCGGATAGAGATTGAGTATTTTGAAGAAACAAGTAGAGAAGTGAGCATGTCTCCCAAGGTGAAAGTGCTCCTGTCTTTGTGCCTGAATGTCGGGCTGGGGCTGGGGTATTATTTCACAACAAGAACGGAGGTGACGGCAGATTCTCAACCGGTCGCAACCAAAGCTCTGAAAGTGTCTGTGCCCAAAAAGGAAAGGCCCGGGACAGTCACGGTCACGAATGTCATCCAAACGGAGTTCAAATGGTCGCACTTGGAGACGACGGATTACAAAGAATATATCAAACGCCTGCGGCAGGTGGGCTGCCCGGAGCCGACGATCCGGGACATCATACTCGCGGACCTGGACAATGTGTATGAGCCGAAGCTGAACAAGCTGAGGGGGATCAATCCAGTGGCGACGGTGGGGTCGTACTGGCGGGTGTATCGAAAGGATATGTCCACGCCCAAGCCGGGACCGGAGGCGGAGAAAGAGATCAAGGCGTTGCAGGAGGAGCGGGCGGGACTGCTGCTGGAACTCTTGGGGGTGACGGAGAAATCCATCCGGTCGGGCCTGGATTGGTATGATGAGGCGGCGGAAAGCCGGTTCTCGTTCTTAAATGCAGAACAGAGGGAGAAGTTGATAAGCTGGGAGAGAGAGATGGAGGAGAAGCGCAAAACTGCTTCCGAGATGAAACTCAGTGGCGCGGTGGCGACGATGCAGAAAGATAGTTTGCGTGAGTATGCGGACAAGAAACTGGCCGAGTTCCTGTCGCCCGAAGAGATCATGGAGTATCGGTTGCGCACCTCGGAAGAGGCGAGAGTATTACGGATGATAACGCAATTCTCCGAGGTGAACGAAAGCGAGTTCCGTGAACTTTTCAAGGTGGCGGACAAAGAGATGAAGGCCGAACGGGATGTCCCGGTAGTGGAGCGGAATACGCCGGAAAACAGGAAAAAACGAGAGGCGCAGGAAAAAGAAACACAAGAGGCGGCCGCTGCCATATTAGGGGCGCAGCGTTTTGAAGAGCTCAAACAGTATCATGACTATGGCATGCGACAAATGCTGATAGCCGCGCCTTATCAGGGTTTTGACAAAGCATCCGTCTTGCAAGTGAACAACATGAAAGGAGATGCGCTGAAAGCGGTGAAGGCGATCAACAGCAGTGAAACACTTTCCGCCGAGGCCAAAGCACAAGCGTTGCGGGAGATACGGCAGGCGACGGAAAAAGCCATCAGCGGGACCATCGGTGAAAAAGGACTCAGGTACTTTCGGGGACACGGAGGTGAGTGGCTCAACACCATCTCTAGCTCACCAGATGCAGCAACCAGATGAAACTCCTGTTCACAATATCGATGGGGTTGAATCTGCTGTTCGTAGCGGGGATAGCTTACCATAAGCTGGTGAAAGAATGTGTCGCTCCGGTAGTGTCAAGGGAGCACAAGGCGGTTAAAGTTGTCTCCGATAATAAACCTGTCCGCACCGGGCCGGTGTTGGTGGAAGTGGAGGGTGAACCGTTTCACTGGCGGCAGCTTGAGTCAGACGATTATCACCGATATGCAGCCAATTTGCGGGTGATCGGTTGTCCGGAAACGACCGTGCAGGACATTCTCCATAGCGATGTCTATAAGGCATATGCGGCGCGGTTGCGGGAGATGCACAAGAACTATCGGTTGAACCGGGATGGCAGCAGCGCGGACTATTGGAAGCGGGAGGGAGCGAATCACGCGGTGCTGATGGCGAAGGCGCGGGAGGTGATGCGGATCAATTTGGAGAAGCATGAACTGCTTTACTCTTTGCTTGGCGTGGACATCGATCAGGCCAGAAAATTGCGGCATGGTCTGCCGGATATCGAGGGAGCCAGATTTCCCTTTATGAGCGCACATAAAATTACCCTGGCGCAGGAGATCTGGAGCCGTTTCGCAGAGATGGAGTTCGCGCTCTCATGCAAGTACGGGGAATACCATGGACAAGAGCCTTATATCGAGCGGAGCATGTTGCACCGGGAGCGGGAGACGGAATTGTTGAAAGTGATCACAACCACGGAGTTGATGGAATACAAGCTGAGGACATCCGAGAGGGCGAGCAAGGTGCGGTATAATCTGGAAGCCTTCGAGCCGGCCGAACAGGAGTTCAGAGTCATCTACCTGCTGGAAGAAAAATACGAGCGACCCATCGAGGTGATGATGCAGGAAAATGACATAGTGACGACGCAGAAGAATGAGGAGGCGGCGAAGCAAAAAGAAAGGGAGATCCGCATCGCCTTGGGCGGGGCGCGTTATCAGGAATACTTGGTAGCGAGCAGTTTTGATTATCAGGCGGCCTACCGGGCGGTCCAACAAAGCGACCTGCCCTCCCAAACGGCCAGGCAAATCTATGACCTGAAGAATGCGACGATGCAGCAAATGCAACGGGTACAGGATGATACGGGTCTGAGTGTGGAACAACGCCAACAGACTATGAAAGAGATACATGAACTGGCGGGCAAAGCGGTGAAAGATCTGTTGGGTGAGAAAGGATATGGGATCTACCGGAACTCGGGCGGGCAGTGGCTGCGGCGGGTGAACTGAAAACTACGCGGTGCAACTATTTGAAAGTGATGGAAGAGAAACAGGATTTCCTGATGCAGTGAAATCCGGCGCGCTTTCAAGGGAGAGCAAACCTTGATGTTATGATTTTGGCATGAGTTTTAACCCGGCCATTACCCGCTTGTGAAATCAAAAGGAGTGTAGTAGATAATATGGCCATGTCTCCCAAGGTGATATTGCTGGCGTCAATCTGCCTGAACGCAGGGTTGGGTATTGCCTACGTGATGTCTCCCAAAGCCGTCGTCCCTTCACCTTCTGTGATCTCTGAAAATGCTCCCGGCAGAACTCCGGCCAAGAAGACATCTTCTGGCGGGAGCTTGAAGCAAGAGGTGATCACGACGGTGGTGGACCCAGGATTTCATTGGAGCGAGGTGGAGGCGGCCGATTACAAGGATTACATCGCCAAACTGCGCGGGATCAAGTGTCCGGAAGCGACGATCCGGGACATCATCGTGGCGGATATCGACAAGCTCTTCGAGCCGCGCATCGCGGCCTTGCGCGAGCCGCCGACGTATCAACCGGACAAGTTTTGGATTTCGGACATGTATTATGGCAGTTCCTCGCGGAAGCGCGATCCGGTGAAGGCGGAGCAGATGAAGGCGGTGATGGAGGAGCGTGCGGCATTGTTGAAAGATTTGCTCGGCGTGGAGGAGAAGGAGCTGCGGCAGGCCTACAGTTCCTGGGAGGACAACAGCAAGAAAGCGTTCGATTACCTGCCGGAAGAGATACGCGCAAAGCTGAAGGACTTGGACAAGAAGTTCAACGACGAGCGCAACAAGCTCTATTCGGATGCGGGCGGATACATCGACATGGAAACGCAGGATGCGGTGAAGAAAGCCCGCAAGAAGATGCAGGAAGAGATGAAGGCGTTCATGACGCCGGAACAGATCTTCGAGTACGATGTGCGGAGCTCGGAAACGGCGCAGAGCATGAAGTATGAATTGCGCGGCCTGGATGTGAGCGAGGAGGAGTTCCGCCTGTTGTATAATGCCCGGAAGACGCAGGAAGAGTCACGGTTCAGCAGCAGCGGGGAAAGGCCGACCCCGGAGCAGATGAAGGCAGCCCAAGAAAGCCGCAAACAGGCGCAGGAGGCGGTGATGGCAGCGATGGGCGCGGACCGGTACAAGGAGATCGAGATGAACCAGGATTATTACTACCGCCAAATGGTGAGCGCCGCGCCGTTCCTCGGGTTCGATAAAGCGGCGGTGATGCGGGTGAATGATCTCAAATCGGAATCAGAAAAAGCCGCGAACGACATCCGGCGCAACCAGTCTTTGAGCCCGGAGGAGCGGAGCAAAGCATTGCAGGACATCCGCACGGCAGCGGAAGCCGCCGTGGCCAAGGAGATCGGAGAAAAGGGTTACAAGTATTACAAACGTCAGGGCGGTTACTGGATGAACAACATCTCGCCCCGCGTCATCACCCACGCCTCACCATGAAACTTTCCTATATCATCATCGGATCGCTGGGGCTGAATGCCATCCTTGTGGCGGGCGTGGTGCATCAGCGGACCAAGGCAGTTCCGACCGCGACGGAGGAGGTCAGGACGTCGGGAGCAAAGACGGTGGCGGAGAAAAAACTGGAGAAGGCAAAGGAGATCGCGGCGAAGGGGCCGTTGTTCGTGAACGTACCCGGAGAGGCGTTCTCGTGGCTGCGGATCGAGGCGGAGGATTATCACCGGTACGTGGCGAACCTGAGGGCGATCGGCTGCCCCGAGGAGACGATCCAGGACATCATCACGAGTGACGTGAACAAGGTTTACGCGGAGAAGTTCCGGGCCTTGAACCGGCAGTACCGCCGGGGCGTCACTTCAGACTATTGGAAGACGGACGACCAGTACAGCTACAACGCCGAGCATAATCGCAAATACCGCGAGCTGTCGGAGGAGAAGAAGGCCTTGCTGATCGAGCTGCTGGGCGTGGATGTGGAGAAGGCACGGCGCGAGCGGCAAGGATTGCCGGATTACGAAGCCTTGCGGATGGCCTGGTTGCCGGAGGCCAAGCGCAAGCAGGTGGAGGATATCCGCCAGCGTTTCCAAGATCAGGAGCAGGCGCTCTACGTGAAGTACCGTGATTACTATGGTGAAGAACGCAACCTTGAGTTCGCCGAGATCAACAAGCAGCGCCTGGCTGAACTGGCGAAGATACTGACCCCGCAAGAGTTGGAGGATTTCAAGGTGAGGAATTCGCAGACGGCCAGCCAGATGAAACATGATCTGCAGGCGTTCGAGCCGAACGAACAGGAATTCCGCGCGCTGTTCAAAGCTCGCGAGGCTTACGATGAGGCGACCGCCAAATTCCGTTTCAGCGGGCCGGACCCGGATGATCCGCAGCAGCAAAAACTCTATGCCGACGCCAGCAAGGCCCGCGATGAGGAGATCAAAAAGCTGCTCGGTGAAACGCGTTATGCGGAATACACACGCTCCCAAGATTACAATTACCGGGAACTCTACCGCATGGCGGAGCGGAGCGGGTTGCCGAAGGATACGGCGGCCAAGGTGTATGATGTGAAAGAGGCCACCGAGGCACAGGCACGAAAGGTGCGGAGCGACCAGTCGCTGTCCGCTGAGCAACGCCAGCAGGCGTTGACGGAGATCAAGAGCCTGGCCGAGCGGTCCATCCAGGAATCGCTGGGAGAGAAAAATTTCAAGAGCTACCAGTCACGTCATTACGGCTCCTGGATGAGAGGCATCGCCCCCGAGCCGCCGCGAAGCTCTACGACGACGATCATCAGATGATTTCGGGTGGCAGCGACTGGCGGGCAGATCGTTTGGATTTATGACAAGAGTGTGACAATTCGTAAGACGGAGTTGGACGAGAGTGGGGACAGATTCGGAGGAGAAAGGCTGAAGAAATGGAGTGGCCAAGAAAAGTTTTGATCGCATCGTTGTGCGTGAACGTGGGGCTGGGTGTCGCTTGGGCGGCGTTGTCTCAACGCAAGGAGACGCTCGCGTCCACTGCGGATCTGCCGGATGTTGCGAAGGAAAAGAGGATGGCACGCGCAATCATCTCTCCACCAGCCGGCCAGAAGACGACACCCGGTGCCACTGTGAAGCTCGATTTTGATTGGGTGACGGTGGAATCGGAGGATTTTAAAAAATATATCGCGAACCTGCGCGCGATCGGCTGCCCGGAGCTCACGATCCAGGACATCATCCTGGCGGAGCTGGATTATATCTACGAGCCGAAGATGAATGCGTTGAGGGGAGCGCATGTGCCGGTGCCGCCGCAGAAATTCTGGCGGGATAACGCCCCATCCCCCAATCCCCAGCGCGCGCCCAACGCCGATGCCGAGATCAAGCGCCTGTTCGAAGAGCGGAAGGCGCTGGTGAAAGAACTGCTGGGCAAGGAGGAAAAGCCGATGCGCTCGGCGAACAATTACTTCGAGGACAACCTGCAGAGCCGTCATGCGTTTCTTTCTCCGGAGAACTTGGAGAAGATGCATCAACTGGAGTCCAAGTATGAGAAGCTGGGCGGAGCAGCCAGCAAGGAAACGGGGTATAAGAACGAGGAGGCGCGCCAGAAGATGCTGGCCGAGATGCGGACCTTTCTCACACCGCAGGAGATCTTCGAGTACGAGATCCGCACGTCGAATCTGTCCAAGCAGTTGCGGAACTCGTTAAAGACGGCGGGACTTTCGGAGCACGAGTTTCGTGCGGTGTTTGAAGCGAATTACGAGGCTTATCAACTGGGTGCGACCGGGAAGGCAGATCCCCAAGAGATGCAGGCAGCCAAGCAGAAAGCGGAGCTGGCTGTGAAGGAAACGCTGGGGGAGGAACGCTACACCGATCTGGAACGCAGCAAGGATTACAGTTACCGGCAGTTGATGGCGGCGAGCAGTTTTCTCGGTTACGACCGGGAGGCCGCCTTGCGCGTGTATGCGATGAAGGATGACACGGAGAAAGCCGCGCGGGTCCTGGCCCAAAATCAGAACCTCTCACCCGAACAGCGCCAAAAGGCCATGCAAGAGATGGTCGCGACGGCGGAAAGCAAGATACAAACCGAACTCGGAGCATCTGGGGCAAAGTACTATCTCAAGTCAGGCGGTTCCTGGCTGAGAAACCTGAGTGCCCGCGCGCGCATTCCCCAACCAGCATCGCCATGAATATTTCCTCCGGCTTCATCCTCGTTTCGCTTGGACTGAACGCGGCGCTGGCCGCAGGCGTGGTCCATAAACTCAAGACGCCTGCCGTGATGACGGTACCGCCAGCGGCAGAAGCGCGGGCGGCGGGCGCTCCGGCCCCCGGAACTGCGACGACGGCCATTACTGCACCATCCGCACCAGTTGAGCCAAAGGAGAAACCATTCCACTGGCGCATGCTGGAATCCGAAGATTACCGGCAGTATGTGGCGAATCTGCGGGCCATCAAATGTCCGGAGCAGACGATCCAGGATATCGTGTATGCGGATCTGGAACGGTTGCTGGCAAAGAAATTTCGCGCGTTGAACGCGAAGTACAAGATGAACCGTGACAACACGCACGGGGATTATTGGAAGTCGGACGAAGAGTTTTTGCTGTCGAAGTATGAGCGGGATCGCGAAGGCCGCAAGGTGCATGATGAACGGCGGGAGTCGTTGATCGAATTGCTGGGGATGGATGCCGAGCAGCAGCGGCGCCAACGTCTGGGGCTGGCGGACTACGACAGCAACGTGTATCCGTTCATGAACACGCGGGAGACGGCGGCCATCCGTGATGTGTGGGCTGATTTCAAAGACAGGGAAACACAGGCACAGCAAAAGTACGGCGGTTACCACGGGCCTGAGGCGCGTGAGGAAATGCACCGGCTGGCATTGGAACGGGACGAGGCGGCATCGAAAGCGCTGACGCCCCAGCAAAAGGAAGAGTGGATGCTGCGCGTGTCGCATGTGGCCAACCTCATGAGAAGTTCGATCGGGGCGTTCGAGCCGAGCGAACAGGAATTCCGGGCATTGTATAAAGTGGAGTATGACCAGTATCTGAAGATCGGCCCATACGCCTACATGGGCAGCATGGACCCGGATGATGCAGCGGGGCTGGCACTCAAACAGGAGACGCAACAGGCGAAGGAAGCGGCGATCCGGCAATTGTTGGGAGAAGCAAGGTATCAGGAGTATGCGATGGTGCAGAGCCGGGATTTTCAGGACATGTACCGGTTCGCCCAGAGCAGCGGTCTGGGCAAGGAGGCGGCCACACAAGTGTATCAGATCAAGCAGGCGCTGGACACGGAGCTGGCGCAATTGCGGTCAAACACGGCCTTGGACCCGTTGCAACGTAGTGAGGCGAGCAACGGCCTTTATACGAAAACAGCCGAATCGGTGAAGCAGGTGCTGGGAGAGACGGCGTATAAACGTTATGAGTCGAGTTACGGCGGATGGGTGCGGGGTAGCGTGACCTACGTCCGTTCCGCGAGTGGTGACATGGTGCCGGTGTTCAATCGCAAGTGATCAACCGGCCTTAGAACGGCTGGTCATACTTTGCGGAATACCTTCCACGCTTGCGTGAAGTGGCTGTCCTGAAAACCCAGCGCCCGCTTGATCTGGTAATCGCGCTCGATGACGTTCCGGATCGCCTGGCAACGTTTGAAATCCTCACGCTTCAGCTCACCGCGCAACCACAACCGGTGCCCGAAGATCGGCACCGGAAAATCGCTCCCGTGCAAGATGCGCTCCGCCAGCCCCGGCCGCAGGCACTTCGTCAGATGCGCGCACCGGTTCAACGTGGCGAGCGCACTGCTGTCTCCGTATAATGTCGGATACTTCTCCAGCATCTCGCAGAAGATGTGGAAATATTCCGGGTCACCGATGCCGCTCTTCGTTGCGCAATGCGCCGCCACCACTTTCACTCCGCACTCGAGCGGCAAAGTCATCGTGCGCGGATCGGCAAAAGCCGCATTCACCACGGGCACCGTATGCTCGCCACCCGTGTGCGCCAGCAACGGCAAGCCCGCCTGCGCCATGCGTTCCCAGAACTTCGTGTAACGCTTGTCATTGCAGTTCACGTTGTGGCAGTTCGGCAGCAGTTTCAGCATCACGGCACCACCGGCCAGGCAACGCTCCAGTTCATCCAGGGCATCCGGTCGTGCCGGATGAATGGAGACGGCTGGTAAAAACTCCTCATGCTCGCGGGTCAACTTGAGCAGATACTCATTCGGCACGTAGAAGGAACCTGCCCCTTCGATCTTCCGTCCCTGATCGTCATACACCCAGTCTTGCGCCAGCAACACCAGCTTCTTCAGCGAGGACTCGCGCACCTGCTTCAGCAGGTGCTCCACATAGAGCCGGTCAAAATCCTCCGCCTGCAATTCCGTATGTCCCAGCCCGATGTGGCCGAGCATGAAATTCGCCAACGGCTTGTGCCACCAGCCGCGTACGCGCAACCAGCAGCCGCTGCCTTGCCGGCCATTGCCGACGAGGTGCACGTGCATGTCTATGGGAAGGTCTCCGCTGGTCGCTTTCACTGGTAACCACGCTAAACCAGCATCAGGCCAAAACAAATTGAAATTGCGACTTATGTTTCCATTTGACCTGGATGCAGGTTAGCCCATTTTCTATCCCCATCACCGTGAGCAAACACCGCCAGCCCGGTCCTAGACAGGGAGCAACTCAGTCATGAGCCAGTTGAAGAACATGATCCGTGGCGCGAAGCCCGAGGTGATAATCCTTGAGCAAGGGACGCTTATTCTCGGTCGTGAACCGGGGTGTGATTACCTCGTCCTGCATCCCTCGGTCTCCACGACCCATTGCGAGATACGCAAAGATCATGGACGCGTTTTCATCCGCGACTTGGGCAGCACGAACGGCACCTTCATCAACGACCAACCGGTTAAAGAGGCCGAATTGCAGCCAGATCAAATCATCCGCTTCGGTGAAACTGCCTGGCTGTTTCAAGGCACTTCGTTGCATGTGGATGCCTCTTCTGACGCCCCGGCCGGAGCATCCGTTCCTGCCCCTGCTGAAGCGCCTTGGCCGCTGGTGCCCAACCTCTCCATCAGCGTAGACCGCAAAGCCAAGGAGGCCGAAGCCGCCGCGCTCAAGGACCTGCCACCCGTTCAACGCCCCTGTTACAAGCACCCACGCGTGCCTGCCATCCTCATCTGCCAGAACTGCCGTTCTGAATTCTGCTATGAATGCGTGAATACGCGCCAGACTTCGAAAGGCAAACGCTACTACTGTCATCATTGCAACGGTCGTTGTGAAGACATCGGTGCATTTGAACGCAAACAGGAGGAATTTGCCCTTTTGCGTGAACGGCGTCGCAATCTGTTTCTCTGCCTGGGTGACATATTCCTCTATCCGTTTCGCGGTTGGGGTCCCGTCATCTTGGGCAGCGGCACCGTCATGCTGGCTGCGCTCGTCATCTTGGGACATCTGCTCCGCTTCATGGGCCCATTGAGCATCATCACTACTTTCATGGGTGCGCTCGCCATCTTTGCCTACCTCGTCTCTTACATGCAGCAGGTCGTGCAGGCCTCCGCTAATGGCGATGAACAGATGCCAGACTGGCTGGACCTCTCTTCATGGTGGGATGACATCGGCATCCCCACTCTGCATCTCATCGGCACCATGCTCATCAGCTTCAGCCCCTTGCTGGCCTATCTGATCTTCACGCTCTTTTACTCATCACCATGGATATGGATACCGCTGCTCATCTTGGGCCTGAGCTATTTTCCCATGGCCTATCTGGCTGTCTGCGTCTCGCGCAATCTCTGGACCGCCAATCCCATCACCGTCTGGTATTCCATCTCCCGTGTGCCGCTGAACTACTACCTCGCCTGCATCATCTTTTGGGGCGCGTATTTTACAGGATTCACCATTGATGTTGTGTTGGAATTCATCCCCAGAACGTACTGGCTGCTCGCGGTGGCGATTCAGATATTGAGCATCCCCGTGACTCTCTATCTGTGGATCGTCGAAGCCCGTGTGCTGGGCCTCATCTACTACGGTAACTGGGACAAACTCGGCTGGTACGATGAGAAATATAGCAAGTAGTTGGACCGGGCTCGATGGTAGTTTTTGATGAAGAAAACAGTCTCTGAAGGCCGCGTTTCAGGCCAAAAAAAGAGCGTGGAGAAAACGTAGCCTTACGTGGATTCCGTGCATGGCGGCCCCTGTGCACGCTCCCTACCGTAATGAGAGTTCCATGAAAATTTTACTGACATCGCTCATCGCTGCTTGCGCCGTTCTTCAGGCAGAGGCCAATCCGATCCGCATCCTGCACATCGGCAAAGAAGGCGCTGATTCCGCCAAGCACGCGCACGTGCTCATGCGTGAACTGGGCCGCGACGCCATCTGGTTCGACTACGTGACGGATGAAAAAGCGGTCACGCCCGCGTATGTTGCGAAGTTCGATGCCGTCCTCTTTGATCCCGCGAGCACGGATTTCCCAGCGCTCAAGGATTACAAGAAAGTCATCGTCATCGATTTCTCGGAGACGCCCGCGCGCTGGTCGAGCGAAGAGTTTCTCGGCGGCGTGCGCACGAAGGTGCTGAACACCGTGGGCGAGCAACGTCGCGCTGAGTGGGAGAAGTTTCTGAATCAGCGCGAGCCAGAGAAGCGCGAACCGAGCGCCACCATCGCAAATTACGAGAAGCGCTCCGAGCCGCTCACATTGCAGCATCCATTCTCGGTGAAGGGCAGCATCGAGCGCACGCAAGTGCCGGCGGATATGCGGTTGGAACTCTTTGCTGCGGAGCCAGACATCGCCAAGCCGATCTCGATGGCGTGGGATGAGCGCGGTCGCCTGTGGGTTTGTGAGACGCGCGATTACCCGCATGATGTTAAGCCGAGCGGTGAAGGCAACGACTCCATCAAGATCTGCGAAGATACGAACGGTGATGGCAAAGCGGACAAGTTCACCATCTTCGCCGACAAGCTGAACATCCCCACCAGCATGGTCTTCGTGAATGGCGGCGTGATCGTTTCCCAGCCGCCACGCATGATTTTCCTGAAGGACACGGATGGTGATGACAAGGCGGATGTGCGCCAGGAAATCATGACCGGCTGGGGCATCGGTGACACGCACGCGCAGGCGAACAATCTGCACTGGGGCTATGATAACTGGATCTACGGCTGCGTGGGTTACTCCGGTTACAACGGCAAGGTGAACGGGCAGGATGTGCGTTTTGCCCAAGGCACCTTCCGCTTCAAACGCGATGGCTCCGGCCTGGAATTTCTCCATCAGTTCTCGAACAACTCGTGGGGCCATAGCGCGAATGAATTCGGTGATCAATTCGGCGGCACGGCGAACAATGCCCCGATCTTCTTCGGTGGTATCCCGGCTAGCAGCGTGCCCAAGGGCGTGAAAGTGATGAGCGCCAAGCGCATCAACGTAGAGGACAAGGTTCACACCATCACGCCGAACTTCCGCCAGGTGGATGTCTTCGGCGGATACACCGCTGCTGCTGGCAGTGCGTTCATTTACTCCGGCAACATGCCCGCTCGTGTGCAGGGCAAGGCGATGGTGTGCGAGCCCACGATGAAGACGATCTCGCTCATGGATGTGCAACCAGACGGCGCGGGTTACGTGGCGAAGGATGGTTTCAATCTCGTCGCCAGCACGGACGAATGGATGTCACCGGTATTCGCGGAAGTGGGACCGGATGGTGCGGTGTGGTTCGCGGATTGGCAGAACTACATCATCCAGCACAATCCCACGCCGAGCTATGAACGTGGCGGTTATGCGGCCAAGACGGGTGTGGGTGGCGCCCATGAGAACCCCTTGCGCGATCATGCACGTGGCCGCATCTATCGTGTCGTGTGGGACAAGGCCACGAAACCGGCCATCAAGAGCCTGAGCGGTGCGAACACGGAATTGCTCGTGAGTGCGTTGGGAAATGACAATCCCTTCTGGTGCCTCACCGCCCAACGCATGCTCGTGGAAGGCAAGCGCACAGATGCAGTTCCCGCTTTGAAACGCGCCGTGACGAACAATCTCGTCCGCGCTTCGATCCATTCGCTGTGGACGTTGCAAGGACTCGGTCGACTCGATGACACCACGCATCAAGCCGCGTTGTTGCACAAAGATGCCGCTGTCCGCCGCAATGCCACTCGGGCGCTAGGTAATGATGAGCGTGCGCAAAAACTGTTCTTCAGCGCAGGTGTGGTGAGTGATCCGAATCCCGTCACGAAGCTCGCTGCGTTCGTGAAACTGGCTGAGTTCTCCACCAGCAAGAGCATCCAGACCACGGTGGGAAGTCTGGCGAAGAACACGGGACTGCGCTCGGACGAATGGTTGAACGACGCTGTCCGTCTGCTTGCCAAGAAGCACAATGCGGAGATTCATCGCGAAGGCCCGAATCTGTTGCCGAATCCGGGTTTTGAAGAGATTGGGGCCGATGGTTTTCCGGTCGGCTGGAAGCGCCGGGATTATATGCGAGGCGATCGTGCGGGTGAGGCCGAGTGGGCGGTGGTGAAGGGTGAGGGCAATGTGCATAAGGGCGAATCCGCCGTGCGCATCATCGGCCGCAGCAAGAACAACAGCGCCGTCGATACGAGCTTCTATGCAGACGTGCCGCTGAAGACGAACACGCAGTATCGTCTCTCCGCTTACATCAAGACGCATGCACTGCGCGGCGGCAAGGTGAGCTTGAACGATCACCTGGGTCGCGCGGAGACGGACAAGATCACTGCCCGTGAATCCGATTGGGTGGAGGTGGACACCATCTTCAACAGCAAAGAACGCACGCTCGCGAGCATCAACATCCTGTTCGTGGCCGCCGGTGGTGATGGTTACTTCGATGATGTGAAGCTCTCCGAATTGCTGCCTTTGGAGGAAGAATCCAAGGTGCTCGCGGGCGATGCCAAACGTGGCGATGAGATCTTCCACAAGCATGCGGCAGCGTGCATCCTGTGCCATTCCTTGAAAGGACAGGGCAGCACCGTGGGCCCGGCACTGGATGGCATCGCCTCCAAGAAAGATGCCGCCTACATCAAGCAAAGCCTGCTGGAGCCAAGCGCGGTGCTCGCACCGGGTTACGAACAATTAGAACTCTCTCCCATGCCGCCGATGGGCGACATATTCAACGCGCAAGAACTGGCGGATATCCAAGCATACTTGCAGACGCTGAAGTGAGCAGCGGAGCGTTTTTTGGAAGGTTGCGGTTTCAAATCCAACTATTCTACAATGTGGAAACCGGCGAGGATTACTGGATATCCGGTCCGAAACGGAACGGCAGTGACCGGTTGTATGGCGGGGCGGGCGTGGAGATGATGAAGAGGTGCGGGTGGAGAATTGGGCGGAGATCCGAAGTCAGCCGGAGCGAAGGGATGAAAGGGTAACTTGATAAACAGACATTCTCCAAATGAAGTGCGACGACCCTGAACTACAGCGGTGGATTGATGAACCTGGTTTCAAGCATATCGAGCAGGACTTGGATCTGGTGCTGCCCGCCTGTCTGGATGTCCCCGAGTTGTGCGCTTTGTTGAAGTCACCTGATTTGCCCGAGGACAAGAAGGAATGGGTGATCATGGCACTGGTGGAGGTGGTGGAACATGAGGTCTTCAAAGAGGGAGGTGGCATTGACGAAATCCTGCTCAACCCCATCTCGGAAGTGCTGCGCGAATATGCCGGGCTCTGCCGCAAGGTGATCCCCGATATTGGCTGCGGAAATGACTGGCTTTTATACCAGATCATCAGTGCTGACTTTCCCCATGGATTTACGACTTTGGAAGCTGCGCGGACGGCGGCGTTTGAAGGGTCTTTTCGGAAAGAAATTCGTTGAGTTTGTTGGACTCCATGTACGGCTCTGCTATGGTGCATTTGCTCGACGCACTTGAGTTCTTGATAGTTCAGTCCGCAAGGACGGCTCCATCAGATCTCAAGAAACTGCCAGCGGTTTATCCGCTGGCTTTTTTTATCATTATCTGGCCGGTTGGCAGCAGGCGTCCATGTAAACAGCGACTAAATTTTCTGTCGGCGCAAGTCGCTAAAGGAGCAGTCATTGCACGAAGGGAGGAGCTATGCCATCATGCCGGTGGAAATCCCTGAAACTTGCTGACGTGGCGTAGCGTCTGAAAGAGAACGTGTTATGATCAAGCTCAAAGTTCAAAACTCAAAGTTCAAAGGAAGTTCCAATGACCAAGCTTCAATGGGCGAGGGGGCACCGGTAAGACCACTGGGGCGGGTTTTGAGCTTGGTGCTGCTTTGGGGTTTGGTGATGGGGTTGGGGAGTTTTTCCACGCACGCGGCGGCGACGGCGAAGAGGCCGAACATCATCTTCATCATGGCGGATGACCTCGGTTACACGGATGTGGCGAGCTTCGGGAGCAAGTATTACGAGACGCCGAACATCGACAAGCTGGCGTCGCAGGGGATGAAGCTGCTGAATTATCATCACTGCCAGAATTGCCAGCCGACGCGGGCGGCGCTTTTGAGCGGACAATATGCGCCACGCACGGGAGTTTACACGGTGGGTGGCATCGACCGGTTTGACTGGAGCACGCGTCCGTTGCGGCCGGTGGATAATGTGACGCAGTTGCCGTTGGACAAGATCACGATCGCGCAGTCGCTGAAGAAGGCGGGTTACGCGACGGCGATGTTCGGCAAGTGGCACTTGGGCGAAGGCGGGGATTATCATCCGGGCAAGCGCGGTTTCGATGAAGCGATCAGTTCGGCGGGGAAGCACTTTGATTTCGCGACCTCACCGAAAACGGAGTATCCGAAGGGGCAGTACCTGGCGGATTTCCTGACGGACAAGGCGGTGGATTTCATCAAGCGCAAGAAGGATGAGAATTTCTTCCTGTATCTGCCGCATTTCGGCGTGCATTCGCCGTATCAGGCGAAGCCGGAGCTGATCGAGAAGTTCAAGCAGAAACCCGGCGTGGGCGGGCATAACGATCCGACCTATGCGGCGATGATCTATAGCGTGGATGAGAGCGTGGGCCGGGTGATGGCGACGCTGAAGGAACTCAAGCTGGAGGAGAACACGGTGCTGATCTTCACGAGCGACAATGGCGGCGTGGGCGGTTATGTGCGGGAGGGCATCAAGAAGGCGAACGACCGGACGGATAATGCGCCGTTGCGCAGCGGCAAGGGCAGTCTCTACGAGGGCGGCACGCGCGAGCCGTTCATCGTGCGCTGGCCGGGACTGGTGAAGGCGGGGGCGACGTGCAATGTGCCGGGCATCCATGTGGACATCTATCCGACGTTGCTGGAACTGGCGGGCGGCAAGAAGCCGGAGAATTACATCTTGGATGGCGAGAGCCTGGTGCCGCTCTTCAAGGACGGGAACGCAAAATTGAAGCGTGAAGCGATCTATCAGCATTTTCCGGGTTACTTGGGCGCGGGCGAGAACACGTGGCGTACGACGCCGGTGGGGTTGATCCAGGCGGGGGATTGGAAGCTGATGGAGTTTTTCGAGGATGGCCGGCTCGAGCTGTACAATCTGAAGGATGACATCGGGGAGCAGAACAACTTGGCGGCGAAGAATCCGGAGAAGGTGAAGGAGTTGCACGCGAAGATGATTGCGTGGCGCAAGGAAGTGGGCGCGAAGATGCCGACGAAAAATGAGGTGGCAGCGCCACCTGCCAAATCTGAGGAACCGGCGAAGAAGAAAAAGAACAAGAAGAAGGCGGAGTGATCTGTGAAGAAACGTGCGGAACAGAGCTTTGAGAGCAATTGCAAAGAGCGGATGCGCTTGTGGGGCACCCCTCACCCCGGCCCTCTCCCCTCCGAGGGGCGAGGGTGGAGAGGTCTGCTGGCGTTTTCTTGGCACCGGGCAGATGGCGGGCAGCGGCATGAACGGATTGAAGATATGAAAAAGAATTTCCTGTCGATTATCGTAATTTTGATCTCGCTGATCACGGTGCAGGCGGCGGAGCCGAAGCCGAACATCCTGTTCATCGTGGGGGATGACATGGGGTATGCGGATGTGAGGTTTCATGGGTGCAAGGACATCCCCACACCGAATCTGGATGCGTTGGCGAAGGACGGGGTGAAGTTCACCAGCGGTTACGTGACGGGGCCGTATTGTTCACCGACACGCGCCGGGTTGTTGACGGGGCGGTATCAGACGCGGTTCGGGCATGAGTTCAATCCGGGCGGCGGGACCAGTGGCATGCCGGTGACGGAGAGCACCATCGCGGACCGGTTGAAGGCGGCTGGTTATGCCACGGCGCTGGTGGGCAAGTGGCACTTGGGCTCGCAGGAGATGATGCATCCGCAGAAGCGTGGCTTTGAGGAGTTCTATGGGTTTCTCGGTGGAGCGCACAGTTTCTTTGATGCGGGTGGCATCATGCGCGGCACCACGCCAGTGAAGGAGATGGATTACACGACGGATGCTTTCGGTCGAGAAGCCGTGGCGTTCGTGGAGAAGAACAAAGAGAAGCCGTGGTTCCTGTATCTGGCGTTCAACGCGGTGCACACGCCGATGCACGCCACGGAGGACCGGTTGGCGAAGTTCGCGAGCATCACGGACACGAAGCGGCGCACTTATGCGGCGATGATGTTCGCGATGGATGAGGCGATTGGCAAGGTGCGGAAATCACTGGCCGCCACGGGCCAGGAGAAGCGGACGTTGATCTGCTTCATCAGCGATAACGGCGGGCCGACGATGAACGGGGTGACGGTGAATGGCGCGGTGAACACGCCTTTGCGCGGGTCCAAGCGGACGACGCTGGAGGGCGGGGTGCGGGTGCCGTTTCTGGTGACTTGGCCGGGGCAGATCAAACCCGGCGTGTATGAAAAGCCGGTGATCCAACTGGATCTGCACGCGACGGCTTTGGCAGTCGCAGGAGTGAGCGCGAAACCGGAGTGGAAGCTGGAGGGTGTGAACTTGCTACCGTTCCTCGCGGGCAAGGAAAAGGGCGTGCCGCATGAGGCGTTGTATTGGCGGTTCGGCGAGCAGATGGCCATCCGCAAGGGTGACTTCAAGTTAGTGAAGTATGATCTGGCGGCGGAAGGCGGCAAGGGGACGAGCGCGGTGAAGCTGTATGATCTGGGCAAGGACATCGGCGAGGCGAAGGACCTGGCGGCAACGATGCCGGAGAAGGTGAAGGAATTGCAGATGGCGTGGAGTGAATGGGACAAGACGAATATCAAACCGCTGTGGGGCGGTGGGAAAGCGGATAACGACGGCGCGGAGCCAGGCAAGAAAAAGAAGAAGGCCGATGCTCGGCCGGCCAATAAGGAGTGAGAGTTGTATGAAATCGAATACGCAATTTGAATTCTCACCCCTCACCCTAGCCCTCTCCCCGTTGAGGGGAGAGGGAAATGAAGCAAGCCGCGAAATGATTGCTAGTTTTTAACGCGAACATAATTTTGATGATGAGAACCATGAAGCACTCGTTACTGACACTGACTTTGATCGGCGTGGGCGTTTCGCTCGTCACCGTTACGGCGGCGGATTGGAACCAATGGCGTGGGCCGGGGCGTAATGGCGTTCTGCCGGAGAGCCCGAAGCTGGCGGACACCTGGCCGGCGGAGGGGCCGAAGAAACTTTGGGAGAGCGAGATGATCCCGGGCAATGACGAGGGCGGGCATGGCAGCGCAGTCGTCGCGGGCAAGCGCGCGTATCTCTCCGTGGTGTGGCATACGGATGTGCCATCCGAGACGCGCACGATCACGGACCTCGTGATGCGGAATCTCGGCTACCAGAATCCTGGCGGGCTCGGCAAGGAACTCGCCGCGAAGATGGAGGCGGATCGCGAGGCGCTTAGCCCGCAGATGCGCGGCAAGAAGCTGGACGATTACATCGCGGAATGGATCGAGACGAACCTGAACAAACGGCAGAAGCAGTTGATGAGCGGGTTTGTCTCCGGGCGCTTCAAGAAAGGCAAACTGGCCATTCCGCTGCCGGATTATGAGAAGTTGAACGCGATGCAGGACAAACCGTTCCCGACGGATGCGGCGTTCAAGAAGTGGCTGGATGAGCAGGGCTTCGCAGAGCATGTGAAGAACGAGGTCATCGAAAAAGTGCCGCCGACGCAACGGGTCGCTGAAGATGTGGTGATCTGCCTGGACATCGAGACGGGCAAAACGATCTGGAAGGCGGCTGCGCCGGGCGAGCCGAAGGGTCGCAACTGCTCCAGCACGCCGGTGGTGGCGGATGGCAAGGTCTTCGCGATGGGCAGCACGCATCTCTACGCGGTGGATGCGGACAAAGGCAAAATTCTTTGGTCCACGCCCTTGCCTGCGAAGGCACCGGGCTCCTCGCCGCTCTACACGGAGGGCGTGGTGGTGATCAATGCGGGCAAGCTCACAGCTTATGATGCGGCGACGGGCAAGCAGCTCTGGCAACCGGAGCGCATCGGCGGCGGTCAGTCCTCACCGGTCGCGTGGAAGAAGGATGGAAAGACGCTGGTGATCTTCAACGGGCGGAATGAATTGAGCGCGCACGATCTCAAAACGGGCAAGGAAGCGTGGCGCACGACCGGCGGCGGGGATGCGACACCGTCCATCGTGGATGACGTGCTCGCGGTGCAGACGAAGAACGCGGCGCAGGGATTGGTGGCGTTCAAGCTGAAGCTGGATGGCGTGGAGGAATTGTGGAAGTTCCCGCTGGAGGTGGTCCGCACGCAATCGAGCCCGATCATCTACAATGGTAACGTGTATCTGATGGATGACGGGTATCACTACTGCCTCTCACAGGCGAGCGGCGAGGTGCGGTGGAAGCATCCGGTGCCCTCGACGATTTCATCACCGCTCATCGCGGACGGGAAGGTGTTCGTGATGATGAACAACGGGAACAATCTGCAGATGCTGAAGGCGACGGCGGATCAGCGCGTGGAACTGGGCAAGGCGAACGTGCGGGCGTTGTGGTGTCCGTCACCGACGATCTCGCAGGGGAAGCTGCTCGTGCGGACGAAAGATCGGGTGGTGTGCTATGACCTGCGGGAGAGCTGAGCATCCCTCCAAGCATTAGAGCGGTTTAAAAAATCCTGTCGCCGATTGTCTGGAGAGCGAAGCGGGCGGTCTTTTTGGGTTCTGGCTTCGTTTCGGCTCCGTCACAGGGTCTTTGGAAGCTGCTTCTTCGCCAAATCCACGCCCCACTCGGCCACAGTATTTTTTAAAGCGCTCTAACAGGAGGGACAGGAAGGGGTGAACCGCGAACTACGCGAAAAGGGGACGGGAAAGATGAACCACGGAAAACGCAGAATACACAGAAAGAATTCACCATGGAAACGCGGAGGGAAGATGGCACAAACCCCGACCAAAACGCCGGGGCAAGGAAGGCGCAGACGGCACAGAAGAGGAGAAGAATTTACGATTTTGGACCCCGACCAAAAGGTGCGTGGTAAATTTACGATTTACGAGGAAAGGCAGAGGGGAGTGACCGCGAAACACGCGAACTACGGGAACAGGAAGAGGAGCAGTGGGGATGAGAAATGCGAGTTACGTAAGTTGTGGTTTTTGGATGTTCTTGGTGTCGAAAAGGTTGGGTTTTCATCACAAATTTTAGTGAAAAGAGGTGGTTTTCTTGAGGGTGTTGTGGGATAGATTTAGGTGCTGGCAGCTCGCTGCTGGTAAAGGAAGGGCCGAAGGCCAAGTTTCTGGTTCCTAGTTTTGAGTTTCGGGTTAGGGACCCGGAAGGCTGAAATCCCCGCTGAGTGATTCGATGGAATCGTTTTGGCAATTCCTTATGGGGCCATCATCAGATGATGGGTGCGGGTGAGAACCTTCGGGTGAGCCTTGACGAAAAGAGTTTGGGCTCGAGAGGACTCTCGCCCTACCGGTCTCTGGTAGGATCTGTGGGTGTATCGGGCGGGTGGAGTTGGGGCTCGTAAGCTGGAGGGGGAAAGGGACGCCGGTCGAGAATGGGACCGGGGAATCCTGAGTAGCCACTGCGGAACCAGCCGGGTTTCAAACATCGCTTAATTTGAACTCTCAATCGTAGAGGGGGAGGAATCGATAGCTCGCAGGGGTCGGGTGGTTTCATTGCTCTTTGACATAGTTCCTTGAGCCATCGTCGGATGATGGAGTTGGAAAGTTTTCAGGCCGGTTGCACCGGCAGGCCTATAGGGCACTGAAAACTGATACACCGCTCTTTCTTTTG
>DASWYF010000027.1 GCA_036405135.1 Verrucomicrobiia bacterium
GCGGGCTAAACTCACGAACTCAAGTCGTACACTCATCAGGTCTTTCACAGGCCATGGCATAATTACGACACACTCCCATACCTCTCCCATGTGTCCACCATGTCCCCGCACACCTGTCCACCTTGTACCCAGTCCATACACTCCCTTGGGGAGAAGGAGTCAACGTTTCCTACGTAAAGACGAATGATACCGCCCGGATTTTATTGTGTAATTTGCAAGGTGAGAACATGAAGATATAGAAGGCGGATTTGCACTTAAGTCGCAGAGCCGGATGGCCGATACAGCTTTGCCGACAGTCACCGATGAAAGAGACGTATATATTGGAGCGCGTTCATAGCCAGAAAACTTGGGTCAATCACAAGCTGGAAGAGGCGTTGTCATCGGAACATCTGGTGCCTTCGTTCAGCCGCACGGCAGCGCGGCTATGCACGCTGGTGAATGATCCCAATGTGGAGATGGACAAGATCATCGAGGTGATTTCGCTGGACCCGGGACTGGTCGCACGATTTTTGAAGGCGGCAAGTTCGGCCGTTGCAGGCGGCAACCGGCATTCATCAATCGATGAAGCTGTCTTTAGATTGGGATTGAAGGAGATCCGGCGCATCGCACTCACGGTGGGTGTGATGGGGCAATTTTCTCATCTGCGCGTGAAGGTGGACTGGTCCCGCTTTTGGCTGCACAGCATCTTGGTGGCGCGCCTGACAGAGAGGCTGGCGATGGGTTTCCGTGAGCCGACCGGGCATGAGTATCTTTCCGGGCTGGTGCATGACATCGGCAAACTGGTGATCGAGCACAGTTTTCCGCGTGAGTTCGAGACGATCTACCTTCGCGCTATGGAGCGGAAGTGCGGGCATCAGAAGCTGGAGTTCGATCTGCTCGGCACGGACCACAGTCAGATCGGGGCATCCATTTGCGAACAACTGCAATTGCATCCGCATATCATCAGTGCGGTGCGTTATCACCATCAGCCGGATGATGTGCATCACACGCAGGAGCCGGGCGGCGATGGTGGTTTCCTCGCCGCATGTGTCGCGGTGGCGAATGCGATGGCGAATCGTGCTCAGATCAACATCGATGGGGCGGATCAAACATTTGGAATGGAATTCGAGGAACTGCCTGAGTGGCAGTTCTTGAACCAGTTCGAGATGTCATACGGTCTGGAAGTGGACACGGAAGAGGAGTGCGCGCTGGCGCTGGCGGATCTGCAGGGGCTGAATTGAGAAAAAGCTTATGCCCGCTTCTTAGGGCTTTCCGCGAACGTCTTTGTTTTCATCTCGCATGACCCCCACCCTTCTCGCCAGCAAGGCAAAGCAATAGATCCCAAGGAAATCGAAGAGCAGATCCACCAGATCGAATGTGCGGGTCGGCACCCAGGCTTGAGATATCTCCTCCAGCACCACGATGACGGTAACGATGGCGCTGCCCAGCAGCCAAGGCCGTTTCAGGGCGGTAAACGTACGCAGTCCGCAGGCAAGATTTACCACGAATGAAAGTCCGCCCATCAGCACAAAATGGCCGATCTTATCGGCATCAGGGATTGCGCGTATCCACGTGAAGATAAAGCTGTAGTGACCGTCATTGGCCAGCATGACCACCAAGGCGATGATCAGAACATAGACTGCCGCCAGCCAGCGAAAGCGGCCGGTACTCAGGGTTGTTGACGACATAGATGCACGCATTGATCGAATGCGACCTGCAGCTTGCGGGTCACCGGCCCAGCCTGACCATGGGCAATTTTACTACCTTCCATCTCCACCACAGGCATCACTTCTACCGTGGTGCCCATGAGAAAAACTTCATCGGCGGTGAACAGATCTGTTTTACTAAAGGCCTCTTCTTGCAACGGGATGCCAAGTTGCGCGCAAAGTTTCACCACCACCTGACGCGTGATGCCGTTCAGGATGCCTGTAGTCAAAGGATGCGTGCGCACCACGCCGTCCTTCACGATGGCGACATTAGAGCGTGAAGCTTCGGTGACTAGGTCATCACGGAGCAGGATGGCTTCATCCGCACCTTGTTCACGAGCGGCTTGCGCGGCGAGGACATTGGCCAGCAAGGCAACCGCCTTGATGTCGCATCGTGTCCAGCGCAGGTCTGGATGAAATACGACACGGAAACCTTGCTTGAACTTCTCCACGTTACGCGGCAATTCCGTGACGTAACCGTAAACGGTGGCTTGCAGATCGGCAGGATAAGAGTGATTGCGTGGGGCAGCGCCTCGTGTGATCTGCAGGTAGACGTAGCCGTCCTTCGCCTCCATCCGGTTTCGCACGACAAGTTCCTGGCAGACTTTCTCGTAATCCAGCGCAGGCGGACGGCTTATGCGCAGTTCCGTGAGACTGCGATCAAAGCGTTGCCAATGAGCGGCGGCCTCGAAGAAGCGACCTTGATAAAAGCGCACAACCTCATAGACGCCGTCACCAAAGAGAAAACCGCGATCATCCGGCGAGATGCGCGCCTCGGCTTTCGGCAGGAACTGATGATTGAGATAGACGATCATCGCGCTCTAGGTAAGCACAGGCGCGCGGAGATGCAATCTCAGGGAATGGAGATGCGCTAAATCGCAAAAATCTTATCCACCCGACCAACCAAATCCTTGGCCGTATCGACGCTGTCCGCCTGATTGCCGGATTGCTCGGTGATGGCCCAACCCGTGTAGCCGATCTTGTCCAGCTCCGCCATGATGGCTGGCCAGTTGTTATCGCCTTCCAGCAGTTTGAAACCAAAGCCTGCGCCCGGCTTCTCGGCAGTCATGACTTTGGTGTTAAATTCTTTGATGTGCAGACGCACGATGCGTTTACCGATCACAGGAATCCACGTCTCCGCCGGGCTATAACGGCCCACATTGCCGATATCGAAATGCCAGCCCACCCATTCACTGTTGATGGCGTCGAGGTAATCCACGGCCTGCTGCGGCTTGATGATGAAATCATTCCACACGTTCTCGATGGCGATCTTCACACCGAGGTCTTTCGCGACGGGTACCGCTTTCTTCACTTCTTCGACAGAGCGTTTGAAGCAGTCTTCATAGCTCACGCCATTGCGCGCCACACCGGGCACAAGCAATACGGAGGTGGCGCCATAAGCCTTCGCGTCTTGCAGCGAAAGGACGAGGCCATCGTAACCGACCTGACGCACGGGAGGTGCGGGATCGCTGAGCGGCTTGGCCCAATGCGTGTGACAGCACACGCTCGCGGCTTCGAGGCCAGTCTCTTTCAGCGCGGCGATGACTTCGGCGCGGTCCATGCCGCCCATGGGTTCCACGCCTTCAAAGCCCGCCGCCTTCATGGCCTTGTACTTTTCCATCACTGTACCCTTCACCCCTATGGTGGAGTGCATGATGGCCTTGCGCAGCTTGCGCTTCGCAGCGAAGACATTGGAAGGCAGCAACGTCGAAGTCGCAAAGGCGGCTGCGGAAGTCAGGAGGAATGAGCGGCGATTCATAGATGTGTCTGCTTAAACGTATTTCGTGCGACCGGGCATGGCCAACGGCGGCACTTCGATGGGCGTGTTCCAATCTTTGATGTCCGGCACGAGCACTTGCTTCGAGTTCAAAGCCATATCCCAAGTGATCTCCAAGCCCGTGTAACCGGCGGTGCGGCCCATGATGCCCATGAGCGTGCTGTTCACCATGCGGTCGCCATCGTTGATGGGATTGCCCGCGCGGATGGAGGCGTACATCTCATCGTGTTCCACCTGATACATGTCGGGCGTAGGTCCCTCGTAACGCCACGGATTCTCACCCGTGATCTGCACGCGGCCACGCGCGATGCTGGCGATGCCCTTGGAACCGATGACGCTCAGATTGTTCTCACCGTAGCAGCCGGTGATCTGACGCTGGGCGAGGAAGCCGCGCACGCCGTTCGGCCACTCGAAGTTCACCTCGATATGGTCGTAGATGTTGCCGCCTTCAGCAGGGATCTGCCGACCGCCGATGGCGGTGCATTTGCTGGGGGGCACATCTTTCATGGCCCAACCAAGCCAGTCCACGGCATGGATCGCCTGCTCGACGAGGCCGTCACCGGAGAGCCAGTTGAAGTTATACCAGTTACGCACCATCCACTCCATGTCCGTGATGCCTGCGGGCCGGGTATCGGCGGGCGGCATGGGCTTCACGGGGCTGGTGAGATAGGTGCCATAAATCGCGCGCACTTCACCGATCTGGCCTTCGTGGATGCGCTTGAACAGTTCGCGCCGCGGAGAATCGTAACGCCAGCAATAGCCCGCCACTACGGCGAGCTTCTTTTGCTTGGCCAGCTTCACCGATTCGATCACGGAACGGATGCCCGGAGCGTCGGTGGCCATGGGTTTCTCCAGGAACACATGCTTGCCCGCTTCGATCGCGGCGCGCAGATGTTGAGGGCGGAAACCCGGAGGCGTGGTGAGGATGACCACGTCCACACCGGAGCCGATGACCTTCTGATAAGCATTGAGCCCCTCAAACTGGCGTTCGGCGGGGACGTTAAATTTTTCGGGGTTGTCCGGAAGATTCTTCTTAAGGCTCGTCAGGCTCTTGTCCATCTGGCTCGCGAAGACGTCGCCCATAGCATACAGCTCCACGTTGCTATCCGCCTTCAATGCCTGTAAGGCCGCACCAGAGCCACGCCCACCGCAGCCGATGAAGCCGATGCGCAATTTATCACCCGGGCCTGCGGCTTTCGTGATGGTAGGGATGGTTGCCAGCGCGCCACCAATGGCCACCGTGGAAGAGGTCTTCAAAAAATCGCGACGAGAAGTAGATGTCGGTTCCATATGGATTGGCTCAGGATTGGAAAAGAAAGTAGGTCTTTATTCGTTGCTACGTCAAGCGGCATGCACCGCCACAAAACCAGACGCCCGTGATTAGAAGAACCTTCAAAGAGAAATTCAAGCGCGGTTCCTATCACCGCATGAAACTGCTTCATGAAAAAAGCCCCAAGCCATTGATGGCCTGAGGCTTCTTGCAAAATGACCGTTTATTTTAGATCAGCGGTGTGATGCCCGGCAAGGCGATCGGAACCTCAGGCAGTTTGCTGTCCCACGTCAGGTTCTTCGGGAAGGAATCTTCCTTGGAGTTAATCACTTGTTCCCAAGTGATCTCTTTGCCCGTGTAGGCAGCCATGCGGCCCATGATGCCCATCGCGGTGGCCTTGATGAAGCGTTCCGAGGTGTTGATCGGGTTGCCCGCGCGGATGGAGGCGAACAGCTCGTTGTGTTCCGTCTGGTAACCGTCATCCTTGAAGCCCTCTGGAGCACGATAGCGCCAGCGGTTTTCGCCACGGATTGTATGCACCTTGCTCGCGCTCTCACCATCGTAAACACCCTTGGTGCCGAACACGCGATCGGCCACGGAGTTCCAGCAGCGATCGATCTGGCGGCTGTAATGGTAGCCTGGGGTGCCGTCTTCCCAGCGGTATTCCACGGCAAAATGATCGAACACATTGCCGAACTTCGCATCCGTGCGGACCTGGCGGCCACCGTGGGCCACCGCTTTCACCGGAGCCACGTCTTTCATCGTCCAGAGCATCTTGTCGATGCTGTGGATGGCCTGTTCCACGATGCCGTCGCCGGAAAGCCACCAGTAGTAGTGCCAGCGGCGCATTTGGTATTCGACTTCGTTCGGCGTGTTCTCCCGGGTGACGTTCGGATAACGGTCCGTGCCCGCGGAATTGTAAGTAGAATAGACCGCGAGCACGTCGCCGATCGCACCTTCATGGATTTTCTTGTAAGCTTCGCGATTCGCCTGCGTCCAGCGCCAGACGAAGCCGTCCACCATCGCCAGTTTTTTCTGTTTGGCGATCTCGGCGCTCGCGAGCACGGAGCGCAGGCCGGTGCCGTCCACGGCCATGGGTTTCTCGGTGAAGATGTGTTTGCCCGCTTTGACGGCGGCTTCGATGTGTTGCGGACGGAATCCTGGAGGGGCGGTGAGGATCACTACGTCCACGCCGCTGTCGATGACCTTTTGGAAGGCGTCGATGCCCACGAACTGGCGCTCCGGCGGGACATTGAACTTCTCCGGCTTGTCCTTCATGTAGGTCTTCACGCCGTTGAGGCTCTTATCCATGTTCTCCTTGAAGGCATCGCCCGTGGCGAAGAGTTCCACGTTGCTATCCGCCTGGAGGGCCTGCACGGCGGCACCTGCGCCACGACCGCCGCAGCCGACCCAGCCGAGCTTGAGCTTGTCGCCGCCGGCCTGGGCCCGGGTGATGCTCGGAAACGAAACGGCCGAGGCCAAAGCGCTGGCGGTGAGCACCGCGCCGGAAGAAGTCTTGAGGAACGAACGACGATTGATGGAGGAGTCAGGAGGCTGATTCATATTCAAGGGTTCTCGTAAAAGGCTGTTTTAGACCCGTCACCGGTAGCGTCAAGCTTCGCTTCTCGCCGGGATGGCACGACCAGCCACCAGATAGACGATGGAACAGGCCGAAGTATTCGGTCAAGAGAGGGAATTTCTATGCCCTGTGATATGGAAAGGCAACCTACGAAGTCACCGCAGCCCGTTGCTGCTCACATTCCTGCAACCGTTTGGTGAGGAGGGATTGTTCGGATTTTACCTCGGTGAGTTCCAAGGCCTTGCGCAAGTGATCGCCAGCGGAAGCGAAGCGGCTCAACTGCACTTCAAAATCTGCGCGTACGGCGTAGAAGAGGTAATAGGAATTGAGCGGTTGTTGGTTGCGGATGGCTTCGAGGGCTTTGATGCCCGCTTCAGGACCGTGAACATTGGCGACAGCGACAGCGCGGTTCAGGGCGATGACGGGGGAATCATCGAATGACACCAGGCGATCGTAGAGCGAGAGTATCTGCGCCCAATCAGTGGATTGATAATCCTTCGCCGTGCCGTGGCAGGCCGCGATGCCCGCTTGCAGATGGTATTCACTTAAATCATCACCCGTGGCAGAGCGGCTGAGGTGCATGATGCCGTGAACTACCAATGTCCTGTCCCAGAGCGAACGATCCTGATCACGCAGCAGCAGGATATTGCCCTCGCTGTCCATGCGTGCCTTGAGTCGTGCGGCGTTCAGATACATGAGCGCGGCGAGGGCATGGACGCGCGGCTGATTGCCGATGGGATGCGCGGTGAGCAAGGTCGTGAGGCGGATGGCTTCCTTACACAGTTCTTCGCGAATGAGATTCTCGCCGCTGGAGGCTTTGTAGCCTTCGTTGAAAAGCAGGTAGAGCGTTTGCATCACGCTCTCCAAACGCACGGTCGCCGCTTCACCCGTGGGGATCTCGAATTGGATCTCCAGCTCGCGGATGCGTTGACGTGCGCGCACGAGACGCTTGGCGATGGCGGCTTCACTGGTAAGAAAGGCTTTCGCGATCTCCTCCGGGCTGAAACCGCACAGGGTTTTCAGCGCGAGCGCAATCTGGGCATCCGCTGGAATCTGCGGATGGCAACACGCGAACATGAGGCGCAGGCGCTCGTCCTTGATCTCGTGATCGTGGGAATCGGGATCATCGGCATCCGCCGACCATTGCTCCATGAAGGCGATGATCTGCGGCTGCTTGTCGTGAAAATTCTTTTCACGTCGTACGAGATCTAGCGCAAGGTTTTTTGCTGTTTGCGTGAGCCATGCGGCTGGATTTTTCGGCACGCCGTAATACGGCCACGTCTTCAACGCCTTGATGAGTGATTCCTGCACCACGTCCTCGGCGAACTGCAAACGGTCCATGCCGAAGATGCTCGTGAGCACGGACACGAGACGACCGGCCTCATGACGGAAAAGATGCTCCGCCAGCCCGGAGATGTCTTGGGCTGGCGGTGCGGGAGAATTGGTGGCGGTATCACTCATGGTTGATGATGTTCGTCCTTCTCCCCTCGGAGGGGAGAAGGATTGAGGATGAGGGGTGCCCCTCAATCAGTATATCTGTGTACGAAAACCCGGCACCCCTCACCCCGGCCCTCTCCCCTCCGAGGGGCGAGGGAGATAGTATGGGTGCACTTCTTAAGCATTTTCGTTTTGGAAGTTCATAGCCTGCTCACGCGCAGGCTTCAGCGGTGGTAACGCCTGCTTCTTTAGCCGCCCGGGCACGCATGCCGCAGATGTCCGCTACCGGACGCACTTCCACCACGAGCCCATATGGGAGCGCGGGGCACATCTGCGCGATGGCGATCGCTTCGTCCTCACCAGAGACACGCAGATAGAAGTAACCGCCGATGGCTTCTTTCGATTCCGCGAAGGGACCATCCGCCACAGACTTGCCGTTCTTGCCGGAGACGAGTTTGCCTTCGTTCTGCAACGGGTGACCGGAGAGGGCCTTGCCTTCCTGCTTCAAGCGCTCGAACCACGCCATCCAGTCGGCCACGACTTTCTGGAGCTGTTCGGGCGAGAGGCCTTTGTCCCAGGCGTTGCCGCGGAAGAGCAGCATGTAATCGGCAGATGGTTCAGTGGGTGTCGTGCTCATAAGGTTATGTCGCGTGAGGTTGTGGTTTCTGTCAAGCCGTGGCGAGGGCGAGTTGTTCTTTGGCGCGCTGGTAAGTGGCGCATTCCTCGGCCAGCGGACGTACCTCGATGGAGCAACCATGGGCCAAGTTCGGAAATCCGCGCGCGATCTCCGTAGCCTCCTCCAAGCTGGCTGCCTGGAGGATGAGGTAGCCGCCAATGGTCTCTTTGGATTCCACAAAAGGGCCATCGGATATCGTGGCTTTCTTGCCGGAGACGGTTTTGCCTTCCGCGCCCAAGGGCTGGCCGCCTTTCACGCGGCCTTGCTGATGGAGGCTCTCAAACCAGCGCATGGTCTGGCTCATGACGCGTTGGATCTCCTCGGGCGAAAGGCCTTTGTCCCAGTCCGCACCGCGGATGAGGAACAGATAATTGTTTGTGCTCATGTCTTTTATGGCGAAACGGGTGGGTTAATCTGCCCGCTTCAATGATACGACGAACGGGGAATGGGATTTAGGACAAGGGGGTGAAGAATAGTTTAATATCGCTTTAGCTATGTCTTTGGCCCAACGGGCCAACAGATTCCAGCCCAAGGCAGACCGATAGCGGTCTGCCTTGGGTATTGGAGTTAGGAAGCCAGCGGACTGAAAGGTCGCAAGAGCTCTAGTGTCCCTACAGGAAACATCGTTATTAACATAATGCCACCCAGGGCAATCGCCACTGAGATGTGGCGTTTGCCCTGGGCTAGAATCTATTGGCCCGTTGGGCCAAGTCACTTGCGTCACGCACCGTGTGAAGACGATTTACTTTTTCACCGTTTTCTTCGCTTTGGCAGCGGCTTCGAGGGTAGCAATGTCCAGTTTTACCATCTTGAGCATGGCGGACATGACGCGGTTGGCTTTTTCTTTGTCTTTGCTGAGGATCAGCTTGGACAACTGGCGCGGCACGACCTGCCAGCAGAGGCCGAACTTGTCTGAGAGCCAGCCGCATTGCTGGGCCTGCCCGCCGACGAGGAGCTTGTCCCAATAGTAATCCACCTCCGCTTGCGTGCCGCAATCGATGGAGAAGGAGATCGCAGGTGTGAACTTGAAATGCGGGCCGCCGTTCAAGGCGATGAAGTCCTGGCCTTCGAGGCGGAACTTGATGGTCAGCACGGAACCGGGTTTGCCGTGCCCGGCTTCAGTGTAATGCGACACGTTCAGCACTTTGCTTTTCTTGAAGATGGAACGGTAAAACGCCACGGCTTCTTCGGCATTGTCATCGTACCACAGGCAGGGCGTGAGTTTCTGACCGGAGGCGGCGGTGGCTTTGATCTTGGTCGGTTTCGTTTTCATAGGATGTATCGGTTTCAATATAACGACGAATGGGGATGCGGGCGGAGGACGGGGAATTTGTTCAACCGAATGGGGACAAACGAATGAGATTAGGGGATGGCGTTTGTGCGCTGGCGGAGCTGTATGGGAGTCTACTTTGCTTAAGGGAGTTGCTGCGACTCGGAGAGTCGCGCTCCAAAGAAAATGCGGCGTGAACCTTTATGGTTCACGCCGCATTGGGTGCGAAAACTACTTCGCTTCGACGGCGATCTTGAAGCCGCCGTAGGTCATGCGTTTGCAGTCGAACGGCATGTCTTCCGGGGTGCACATCTCGTTCAGGCGAGGGTCTGCCATTACTTTCTTGTTCACCTTGTCGCGGTGGGCGCGGGACTTGTAAACGATCCACGCGAACACCACGGTTTCGCCAGCCTTGGCGTTTGCCAACTTGGGAAAGGGGACTCCCATCTTGCTTTTCAGGTCGTCGCCCACCGCTTCGTAATATTCCAGAGCGCCGTGGTCTTTCCAGACTTTCGAGGCCTTCTTCGCGATCGCGAGATATTGCTTCAGTTTCTTTTTCGGCACGGCGAGGACGAATCCATCTACATAGTTCATGATGTTTTCCTTTTTCTTGGTTGGTTTTGTTTTCGTGAAAATCTTTAAGTGATGATCTTGCTGGCGAGCAGCGTGGTGTAGTTCTTCCGGCAGGCGTAGGCAAGGAAGAGGTTCATCGCGAGGACGACTATACCGGTGATCATGCCTTCGGGAGCGGTGAAGATATGAAAGAAGAAGATGTTCAGCGTGACGGGGAAAATCATCACCGTAGCCAGTGGAACGAAACGGCCGGAGATCAATAACAGGCCGCACACCAGTTCAGTGATTTTGATGAACGGAAACAGATACTTCGTGGCGATGGCGCCTTCCATGAATTCCTTTACTGCACCTGTTGGTTCTGGAGCTTTAACCAGATTGAACAGAACGACGATTGCGGAAAAGGCGTAGAGCAATCCCAATAATACACGAACAATAATGGTAGCGATTTTCATTTTATTGATCCCAATTTAACACCCCGGAAAACCAAACCTCTAACGGACGGTAAGCCCAGGCACTTTTTCACCAAATATCACTTTATCCAAGGAGAACCGGCCTGGTCCGGCGAGCAACAGTAGCAGCGCGACGGTGAGATACACACCGGCCAGTTCATAAGAACCGCCGCCCGTATTCGATACGAACGGATCACCCTTCGCGATCATGTGCGTGTGCACCGCCACGGCCATGGTGCACAGGATGCCGAAGGATGCTAGGGGTATCAGCGCCCCTAGCATCCAGGCGAGGCCGCCGCCAAATTCGGAGACGGCGGCGAGCATCTGCAAATAGCCGGGCATCTTTGCATCCGGTCCCATCCACTCGAACGGTTTCTGGATCTTGCCCCAGCCGTGGAACATGAACGCTAGTCCCACCACGAGCCGCAGCAGCAATAATCCGATAGAGGTGCGGTTATCCAATGCCAGTGGCTGAAATAATCTCAGGAACTTTACCATACGACGCGTAATTGAGGTTAAACCCCAATATACGCGCGATTTGGCATCGCTCAAGGCATCGGGGCCGGAACGATGACCATCCAGTTGATACCGAACTTGTCCACGACCATGCCGAAACACGGGGAGAAAAACGTCTTGGTCAGTGGCATATGCGGCTGGCCACCTTCGGCGAGCGCATTGAAGGCGCTCTTGGCCTCGGCTTCCGTCGGAAAGCTCAGAGAGAGCGAGATGCCTTGGAACGTGGCCTTGCCCGAGCACATGCCGTCCGAGACCATGATCATGGATTCGCCGACGAAAAAGCTCGAGTGCATCACTTTATCCGCAGGCGGAGGCGTGCCACCACCGGGACAGCCTTCATTGCCGGGAGGCGCGTCCTTGAAACGCATGAGCATGCCGGCCTTCGCGCCGATGGCCTTGGCGTAGAAGTTCAGTGCTTCTTCGCAACGGCCTTCGAAGCAGATGTAAGGGTGGACGATAGGGTTCTTGATGGGTGCAGTCATATTTTTAATTTTTATTTCGATCTTCAACATTACAACGAACGAAGATTTCGATTTAGGACAGGTGATGTGAATTTCCTGAAAATTATTTTCAGGCCTTTTCCCAAAGCGCGTTCAGGGTCTGCGCGAGATCGGTATCCAAGCGATCGAGCATCTGAAGCCAGCTCGGGTGCGCGCCAGTGCGTTTGGCGAGGGCTTCATCCACGGTCTGATGGAGCGTGAGGCGGGTTTGGCCGTCCACATCTTCGAAGATGACGGTGAGAACCGTTTCCGCAGGCCACGTCGGGTCCATGCCTTTGGTGGAGGGATCGATGCGCTGGCCGCGTTCATCGGCGATGGCCATGGTGTAAACGATGCGTTCGTTCGGCGTGATCTCGCGGTAATCGCCCACGCACCAGCACTCGTAACCATCCGGCGTGCGAATGCAGGAGTGGAAGCTGCCGCCTGCGCGAAACTCCAGGCGCTTGAACTGGATGGTGCAGCCGTTTGGTGCGAACCAGCGGCTGAGATGCGCGGTATCACTCCACGCGCGAAAAACGAATTCGCGTGGGGCATCGAAGAGACGAGTGATGTGGACGTGATTGGGAGCGGAGGGATTCATGGTGAAAGATTAAATGTTTCGATGCGTTCCTCTCCCTCGCCCCTCGGAGGGGAGAGGGCCGGGGTGAGGGGTGCCGGAGTTGCCCGAGAATAATACACTTTCAAATGACGGGCACCCCTCATCCTCATTCCTTCTCCCCTCCGAGGGGAGAAGGAGGATTGAGCGCGTTTTACTTCTAGCGGCGCTGACTGTCTGTGCTGTTCTTTGGCAATTCATGCGATCTCTCAGCCACCGGCCATGGCGCCGATGATGAGGAAAGGCTCGGTGCCATTGAGGACGGGTTCGGGGAGTTTGGTTTCCGCGGGTTCGTGTGAGAGGTCTTCCTTACACGCGTAGTAGCGGACAAAAGGACGACGCTTCAACGTGCCGTGATCGCGGATGGTGCCACGCAGCATGGGATACTTGGATTCGAGCGCTTCGAGCACATGGCCGATCGTGGCGTCGTTTCCGAGATCGAGCGTCACTTCGCCTTCGATGCGCGCGAGGTTTCGCAGGTGATATGGGAGCGTGACGCGGATCATGGCAGCGTTTGGACTTCCACGGACAGCACGGCGGGCAGATCGCGCACGATGGCGCGCCAGGTGTCGCCGCCATCGGGTGAGCAATAGACTTGTCCGCCGGTGGTGCCGAAGTAGATGCCGCAGGAATCGAGGGAATCCACGGCCATGGCGTCGCGGAGAACATTCACGTAGCAATCCTTTTGCGGGAGACCGTTCGTGAGCGCTTCCCATTCGTTGCCACCGGTGCGGCTGCGATAGACGCGGAGCTTGCCCTCGGGCGGGTAATGCTCGGAATCACTCTTGATAGGGACGACGTAAATCGTTTCCGGTTCGTGCGCGTGGACGTCGATGGGGAAACCGAAATCGGACGGCAGGTTGCCGCTGACTTCGTGCCAGAGTTCACCGGCGTTATCGCTGCGCATCACGTCCCAATGCTTTTGCATGAAGAGCACATCGGGGCGCGATGGATGAATCGCGATGCGATGCACGCAGTGACCGACTTCGGCATCGGGATCGGGGAGTTCGTATTGGGACTTCAGCCCTTTGTTGATGGGCTTCCACGTCTTGCCACCGTCATCGGTGCGGAAGGCTCCGGCAGCGGAGATGGCGATGTAGATGCGGTCCAAGTTTTTCGGATCTTGGATGATGGTGTGTACGGCCATGCCGCCCGCGCCGGGTTGCCAGAGATCACCTTTCGCCTGACGGAGACTCGGCATCTCCTGCCACGTCTTGCCGCCGTTCAAGCTCTTGAAGATAGCGGCGTCTTCTGCGCCCGCGAAGACGATATCGGGATCGTTCAACGAAGGTTCGAGATGCCAGACGCGTTTGAATTCCCACGGGTGCTGCGTGCCGTCATACCACTTGTGCGTGCCGACGTTGCCAGCGTAGGTGAAGTTGTTGCTCTGGCCGGTGGGCATACCGGATGGATCGGGCGTCGGTTCGCCGCCGGGAGTGGTCCACGTTTTACCGCCGTCATCGGAGCGCTGGATGATCTGGCCGAACCAGCCGCTGGTCTGCGAGGCGAAGATGCGGTTCGGGTCCACCGGCGAACCCTTCAGGTGATACATCTCCCAACCGGCGAAATGCGGGCCGGTGACGGACCAGTTCTCGCGCTTGCCATCGGCGGTCAGAATGAACGCGCCTTTTTTAGTGCCGACTAATACACGTACGCTGCTCATGGTTTTCTCCTAGTATTAACTTGTGATGAAATTGTTTTTCAACGAACTGGAAAACGACGGGCACCCCTCACCCCGGCCCTCTCCCCTCCGAGGGGCGAGGGTGGTGGGAGCTTCGATGTTATTTCTCATCTTCTGCATGACGGATATGTCGGGGTTTACTTTTTAGCTTCCGTTTCTACGATTGTTTTCAGATCGGCGAGGCCTTTTTCGAACTGGTCGCCGATCATCTTGTCCATGCTCATGAAGAGGCCCATGACCTTGGACATAAGGTTACATTTGCCAGACATGCTCCAGGTGACGGTCGTTTTGTCGCCTTCGGGTTTGAAGGTGAAAGCGGCGTCGCTGGTGCCGGCCATGGGTTTATACATGTCCAAACGGAAACGGACGGCTTCGTCGGGTTTGCTTTCGGTGACGGTCATCTTGCCCGAGCCGACCTGATTGTTCCCCTCCCATGAGTAACTGGCGCCCACGCCAGCCGAGGGACCGTCGTAGGTGAGTTTCATATTGGGATCGAGCTTGCCCCAAGGGTTCCACGCTTCCCATTTCTTGATCGTATTGACGTGAGTGAAGATGGCTGAGGCCGGAGCGGCCATGGTGGCGCTGCGGGAGACGCTGTATTCGTCGGGTTGCCGGGAAGCAGCGATCAGGAGGATGCCGATGAGGGCCACGATCGCGATCATGGCGATCATAAGCTTGGAACGCTTCTTCGGTTTGGTTTCGGTTTCAGGCATAGATTTTTAATTTCAGTTTCTATGGCTACGACGAACGGCATCCCCGGGGGAGGACATATAGATACACTTTTTCTTAAGATTGTCAGGCCGAAGCTTTTTTAGGGATGGGTTATTAGGGGACGTTGGGCAGTTCGTAGTGGCGGTGGGCTCGCTCACCCCTCACCCCGGCCCTCTCCCCGTTGAGGGGAGAGGGTGGAGCATTTGATGTCTCACAGCGTATTTGAGCGCATGGCTCTTGTTATGTCTTACTTCGTGTTCGCCAGATAGATTGCGAGCTGTTCCCACGAGGCGCCGAAGCCTTGTTGCATGCTGCTGTGGTGTTCCAAATAGACCTGTTGCTCGGCGGCGGTAGCGTTAAAGGGCACGCCGCGCAGGGTCAAGGTGGTCTTTCCGGCTTGTTCGGTGAGCGTTAACACTTTGAGCATTTGCAGGGGCCAACCGGCGTGGCCGGGGTGGCGGGTGATGCCGCCTTTCTCGTCCGAGAAGGAGAGGAGGAAGATGAGGCGCTCGGGGGCGACGATCTCGCGGTAGGTGAATTTGCCCCACATGGTCATATCGCCGGGGCCGCTCATGCCGTAGTGATAGGCACCGCCGGGACGGAGGTCCACGGTAGCTTGGTTCATCTTGAAGCCAGTCGGGCCCCACCAGTGCAGTAGGCAATCGGCCTCGGTGAAGGCGCGCCAGACGAGTTCGCGCGGGGCATCGAAGGTGCGGGTGATGACGAACGGCTCCTTCGCGGCGGCGAAGGCGAGCTGTTCCTCGAAGCGTTCCAAGGTCTGAATCGCGCCCTCGATGGCACCGTAGGTCTTGACGATGAAATCGCGAGAATCGGCGCTCTGGAACACGCTGCGCATGGTGACGCGCGTCTGCGCGCCTTCCGTCACGAAAGTGGTGACGACTTCGAACTTATGCGGGTAATCCTCCGCACCCGTACCGTGGCTGTAGCTGAGGCGTTCACCCACGATGACTTCATGATAGGTCATCTCGTTCGGGTAATCGGTGCCATCGGGGCCGTGCATGGTGTAGCGCCAGATGCCACCCGCTTTCAGGTCATGCGCGTGGGTGGTGGTGCGGAAGCCGCGCGGTCCCCACCAGTTCGTGATGTGCTTGGGATCGGTGAAGGTTTTCCAGACGAGGTCGCGCGGTGCGGAGAAGAGTCGCGTGGTGACGATCTCGCGCGGGGCCACAGGATTTTCTGCGAGATACTTTTCCAGCATGGGCCCGATGATATCGGTCCAACCGGCTTCGAAGTTCGAGCGGGCGAAGGATTCGAGTTTTGGGAAGGTATCGAGGCCCGTGTGGGTAACGGTCACGCGGGTTTGCGGGCCTTCGGGCTTGAGTTCAAAGGTGACGAGTGAATCGCCTTCGTAGCCCGCATAACGCCAGGTGTAGGCGATCAGTTTGTGCGGCACGGCTTCGGTAACGCGGCAGTGGTGGAGGAAGTCGTTGCCCTTGCCATCGGGGCAGGTGAATTCAAATTCAAAGCCGACCTCGGGCTTGAAGCCGCTCAGGGGAAAGAGCCAGAAGCGGAGGGCATCAAGCGAGGTGAGCGCGTGCCAGACGCGCTCCACGGGAGCGGCGAAGGTGCGGGAGATGGTGACAGTCCCGGCATTAGGGGCAGAGGAGTTCATTTCGTTTGGTCCTGTTTTTGCAGTTCTTTCAGATAGTCGTCCAGGCGGTCGAAGCTTTGTTCCCAGAAGATGCGGTAGGCCTCGAGCCAGTCCACAGCTTCCTTCATGGGCTTGGCCTCGATGCGGCAGGGTCGCCATTGGGCGTTGCGTCCGCGCGTGATGAGCTTGGCGCGCTCCAGCACTTTCAGGTGCTTGGAGACAGCAGGCAGGCTCATGCGAAACGGCGCAGCGAGATCATTCACCGAAACCTCACCCTCCGTGGCGAGCCGCGAGAGGATCGCGCGCCGGGTGGGATCGGCGAGGGCGGCGAAGGTGGCGCTGAGATGGTCGGTGGGCATCTTGGGTTCGATTATGTATTTAACTGTTTGGTTAAATAATATGTAATAAAACAAATGTCAAGACGGCGATGAGGAGATTACTCCACGGGTCTTAGCTACTGGTGGCAACAGCTTGCAGGAGGAGAAGTGCTTTGCGTAGTATCCGTACTAGCCAATATGAGTGAGGGCACATTTACCCGCGATGTCTTTCTGAGATACGGCTCCAAAGGTAAGGTGATTGTACGCTATAGAGCAGAGCGGTTGATGAAGAATGAATATATTGAGGTTCGACGACAGCTCTCATCAACGGCTAACTGACGTAATTCCTTAACAGGAACAGGCAATCAGAACGCTGAATTGAAATAGTAATATGTCAAAAAACGACGCTTACCGCAGAGCCGAAAAACTGATTGAAAAAGCTCGGCTATCTGGGGCGAAAGAACTGAGCCTTAGTCCAGGCAGGAACTTCAAGAACGAGGATGAACTCACAGAGTTGCCGGAGACACTGGGTCAGCTCAATCAACTGCAGAAGCTGGACCTCTCCGGCAACCAACTAACGGCACTGCCGAAATCCTTGGGAGAGCTTTGGCAGTTGCAGGTACTGAACCTCTCCAAAAACCGACTGACCTCACTCCCGGAATCGCTGGGGCAGCTTACGCAATTACGGCGTCTTAATCTGTGCCGAAATGTTATATCAGAAATACCTGTCTGCATTCGGTCCTTGAAGTCGCTTCAATCATTCGCAATTGGAGACAACCAAATTACGGAAATTCCAGAATGGTTGGGAGATTCTCGTAATTTGGTTGCTCTAAACTTGGGCGATGATGGAGGCGGCAATCCTCTTGCAATTCTTCCTACTTGCATTCGACGGTTGACCAATCTCGAGGAATTCATAGCCAGCTATTGCGGGATTCATGAACTGCCAGACTGGCTTCAAGATCTTACGCAACTGCAAGTACTCTATCTGACCCGCAATAAGCTTTCTGAAATCCCACCATGGATAGGGCAGCTTAAGCAGTTAACTATGCTGAGGCTTGAAGGGAACGACCTTGCAGATATTCCAAGCTCGATTGTACAGCTTCCTCGTCTGAGAAACTTAAACATCTACGAGAACCCTCTGAACCCCGAACTCGCCGCCGCCGACAAAGTGGGCTTTGACGCCGTCCTGCGTTACTTACGTGCTAAGGAGGAAGCGCAGATAGCGTTAAACGAGGCCAAATTGATTCTGGTCGGTGAGGGCGAGGTGGGCAAGAGTTGCTTGCTCGGCGCATTGCGCGGCGATTCTTGGGAAGAAGATCGTGACACTACGCACGGTATCGAGATCAAACCGGTAAAGGTAACCAGTTCTGCTACCGGTAAGGATATCACTCTGAATGGTTGGGATTTCGGTGGCCAGCGGGTCTATCGGCCCACGCACCAGCTCTTCTTCAGCGCGCCGGCGGTTTATCTGGTGGTGTGGAAGCCTCGTGAGGGATCACAAGCTGGCGCAGTGAAGGAATGGATGAAGTTGGTTAAACACCGTGAGCCGGATGCCAAAATTCTCGTAGTCGCCACTCATGGTGGCCCTAATGCTCGCCAGCCGGACATTGACCGACAAGAGATCTGGGATCTCTTTGGTAAGGAGACGGTCGTGGATTTCTTTTTTGTCGACAGCAAGGGAGGGCAAGGGATTGCAGAACTGAAGGAAGCCATCGCCAATGTGGCTGCCGTGTTGCCAGAGATGGGCCGCAGCGTCCCGAAAAGCTGGTACGAGGCCCGTGTCGCGCTGAAAGAACTCGACACCGCGTACATCCCTACGCCGTTGGCGATTGAACTCTGTGCGAAGCATAAGATGAACGAGGAAGATGCAAGGCTCTTTCTCACTATTGAGCACGCTCTGGGCCGCCTGATCTACTACACTCACGATCCGCTACTGAAGGACATCGTGATCCTGAAACCTGACTGGCTGGCAACGGCGATTAGCTTTGTGCTGGATGACAAGCAAACGCGTGACGCGCATGGGCTGGTGAGCCATGAACGGCTCCGGCAACTATGGAGCGACGCTGCACGCGTAGCGGAGCAACGCTATCCTATGGAGCTGCACCCGGTCTTTCTTAAGCTGATGGAACGTTATGATTTGTGTTACCGCATTGCCGAAGGCAAGGACGATGATACCGAAGGCACAAGGCTGATTGCCCAACTGGTGCCGGATGTAAAGCCGATGCCTATTTATGGATGGGCCGATTTCACCCCCACAGCAGAACACGAGCGCGTACAAATCTGCCGCATTATAGAAGAGGGTACGGCGCAATCCGCCACGGCGGAAGGTTTATTCTACTTGCTCATCGTGCGCCTGCACAAGTACTCGCTGGGACGGGTGAATTTCGCAAACAGCTCTCACTGGCAACGCGGGCTGGTACTCGACGACAACTACAACGGCCGTGCGTTGTTGGAACACATCGGCAACGATGTGAAGATTGTCGTGCGGGCTGTATATCCTGAGGCTTTTCTCTCTGTGCTGACGCACGAGGTGAAGTGGCTGGTGGAGAACTTCTGGAGGGGACTGCGCTGTGACGTGATGGTGCCGTGCATCGAACCATGCGGGCGCAAGACACCAGGTAATGGACTCTTCGAGGTCGAGAAGCTCATCGAGAGCAAACGGAAACAACGCCCCGAGTATCCCTGCGCTGTGTGCAACGAGTGGCAGAACATCGACTGCCTACTGCGCAATGCGCCCGCAGCTCACGCTAATCCGATGGCGGAGTTATTGATGAATTCGATGGAGTCGCTGAAGCTGCTTGAAGCTATCCGAAGCCAGCTCGGCACGCAGCATGTAGAAGTGATCGGGCGTTTTGATCAGGTTGATGCGCAAGGTCGGGAAATCGTGAGTAAGGTGGAGGTGGCCTACTCTGGGCTGATGCAAGCTCTATTGGATGAGGCGAAAGAGGGTCCGCGGCTGTTCAGCTTCGAACCGGTGGAGCCGAGATTCTTCGACCGCCCCAAGTGGGTCAACGCGAAATTCAAACTCACCTTGTGGTGCGAGCACTCCCGTCGGCCGCTATGGTATTACTCCGATGGAGACCCTGGCGTGTATACCATTGATCTACCGCGCGAGTGGCTTTTGAAGGCCGCCCCGTTTCTTAGGATTCTTTCAACAACTCTCAGCCTAGTGCTACCTGTAGTTGCTGCTGGGGCGAAGGTGGCATTGCCGGATGCTGATTACAAAGGGATTGAGGCGCAACTGGCGCTTGGGAAAGTCACAGCGGAGTCGCTACTTAAGGTTGGCGAGAAGACCGGGGAGTGGCTGGCAACGAATGATGGGCTGGATTTTGATACCCACCGTGCGATTCGTGCCGAGGGTGGAGTTCTGCGGCAGCTACACGTTTGGCTGAAAGAAAAAGATCCGGCTTTTGGCGGCTTGGTGCGTGTCCAGAATAAGCGGCAAGAGTTCCTCTGGGTGCATCGGAATTTTGAAATTGAATACTAAGCAGGGTTGAGTGGAACAGAGGATGAAAATCTTTCGGAGTATGGGGTTTTGGGTGGTGACCCAAGGTAGTCTGGGCTCCTTGACATCGCGGGACAACTCTGGGCTGATTGATTGGAACTCCGTTGGAGTTCGACGCTATAGATAAAAATCCCCAGCCGACTTTCATCGGCTGGGGATGCCTTCAGGCCGTTCTGCTGGCCTGAGGCGCTGACTTACCACTCCGTTTTACTTACGCAACCAAAGTGGTTCGTGCCAAAGGATCGTTATATCTTGGAGAATTTGCCGTCTTCTTTGCGGCTGTCGCGGAGGATGGTGCCGTCTTCAGCCACGTGCAGTTCGATGTTTTTGCCTTCCTGCTTGATCTCGACTTCATAGACCACGCGGCCATCGCGGGTTTCTTTATCAATGTCCACGATGTCTTTCCCTGCAGCTTCACGCTTGATGGTGGCCTGGGCGGCGGTGGGGAGGTCGGCTAATTGCGTGCCCATGAAGAAGGTGCGGTCTTGTAGGTCTTTGTTATCGCGATCAACGGCGTTGCGATTGTTCCGGTCATTGCGGACGGTGCGGTCGTTATTACGGACGGCACGGTCGGTGGCGTCGTTACGCTCGGATTTCACGACGGTGCCATTGGCGGCGATGTGGAGCTGGGCATTGCGACCGGTCTGGGCGAACTCGACTTCATAGACGGGCTGGCCGTTCCAGGTCTCTTTATCGATGTCCACGACTTTGCGACCGGCGGCTTCTTTATTAATGGTGGCTTGCACGGCTTGCGGGACATCCTTCATGTCCACGCTCTGCATGCGCGGGAAGCGGGGAACGTAATCACCACTGGCAGTGGTGGTGCGGGAGTTGTCGCGATCGCTGTCTTTCACCAAGGAGCCGTCGGCCGCGATGACCAGTTTTTGGTCCTTGGCATCTTCACGGTTCATGTCCACCTCGTAAACGGTACGGCCGTCTTTGGTCTCTTTATCGATGGTGATCTTTTTGACGTCCGCGCCTTTTTGCTGGGTGATGGCCTTTTGCACGGCTTCGGGGAGCTGGTTGAATTCAACCTTTTCCGCAAAGGCGGGGGTGGCGAGGCTGACACCGAGGAGGAGACAGGTAAGAGTGGTTTTCATAGGTAATAGGTTGTTGTTCTGGTTGCTTTGATTTCGTTGTTAACAGTCGTCGATTGTGAAGGAACCTCACCCGTGGAGCGGCGTTGAACAATTGGGGTGAGGACCTGCCCTGAGGAGTTTCAAGTGTGCAAGTGTTCAGTTTTCAGCGGGGGAATGGCCGCAAAGAAGCGCAGAAGACGCAAAAAGGAATACGAGGGAAACAGTTTTAGAAATGCGAGTTACGTAAGTTGTGGTTTTTGGATGTTCTTGTTGCGGAAAAGGTTGGGTTTTTGCTGCAAATTTTAGTGAAAAGTGGTGGTTTTCTTGAGGGTTTTGTGGGATAGATTTTAGTGCTGGCAGCTCGCTGCTGGTAAAGGAAGGGCTGACAAGCCGGTTACGTGTTTCTGGTTTTGAGTTTCGAGTTAGGGACACGAAAGGCTGAAATCCCCGCTGAATGGTTCGATGGAATCGTTTTGGCAATTCCTTATGGAAGCATCATGGGATGATGGGTGCGGATGAGAACCTGTCAGGGTGTCTTGACGAAAAGAGTCAGGGCATCGCGGCAGCGATTGCCCCACCATATCTCTGGTAGGATCTGTGGGTGTGTCGGGCGTGTGGATTGGGGCTCGTAAGCTGGAGGGGGAAAGGGACGTCGGCCGAGAATGGGGCCGGGGAATCCTGAGGGTCGAAGTTCGACTTCCAAGTTGAAGTTTGATCCATCGTACTCACTGCGGAACCGGCCGGGAACTAAACACACGCTTAATTTGAACTCTCAATCGTAGAGGGGGAGAACACGGTAGCTCACAGGGGTCGGATGGTTTCATTGCTCTTTGACATAATTTCCTAAAGGAAATGCAGAGCGGGTCGAAGTTCGACTTCCCAGAGATGGGGATGGGGTGGTTTAGTGCCTCCTCTCCCCGGCCCTCTCCTCCAGCGTCTGCTGGAGGAGAGGGGGATGGGAGCTTTTGGGCTTCGGCGGGGGGTGGGTCGTGGTTATCACGTGGCCTTGACGAAAAGAGTCAGGGCTCAAGAGGACTTTCGCCCTACCGTGGATGAGGGGTTCTTCGTTTCTTTGTGGGGTGGCTGGCGAGGGTTGGGTTTGGGAGGTTGAGGCCGGAGGCTAGAGTGCCGTAGCACAGGATGCCTTGAGCGGGTTGCCGGGCGGAGCAAACCAAGCAGAAAGCCACTTCGGGGGAATGGTAGTTGCACTACGGGCCTATATTAACCGCGAACTACGCGAAAACGAGGGAAGGCGTTCAACGTTCAGAGATGGGGAATGGGTCCGATGGGGCTGTAGGACTGATAGGTCGTATCGAATCGAGGACTAAGGACGACGTTACCCTGGTTTAGCAGTACGAGGTAAACCGGCTGGCCATGACTCATAACTTCCAACTTCGAAGGAGGGGATGTAAGGCGATAGTAAGTTCACTGGCAGGGGATTTCCCTTACGGGCAGTCCGCTATCTATGATGCCAGCAAACGGCCTAAACGGGTGATGCCTTCGGTGATGTCTTTTTCAGTGGCACCGCCGAAGCTCAGGCGCATCTCGTGGTTCGGCTTGGGGCGATGGGTGTCGTCTGCATAGGCAAGTTCACCGGGCACGTACAGGACGTCTTGGGCGAGGGCCTTTTTGAAGAAGGTGGATTTCATGCCGGTCTTCAAACGGACAGGTGTGCGGGCCCAGACATATAATCCGCCTTCGGGCTGGCGCCATTGGACATCGGCAGGGAAGTGTTTCCTGATGGCGGCGACCATGACTGCGGCCTTGCTGGCGTAGCGTTCACGGAGCTGCGTGAGGTGACGCTCATAGGTGCCGGTGGCGAGGGCTTCAGCGAGGAGTTGCTGGAGGAGATTCGCGGTGCCGAAGTCGTGATTGCCTTTGATGCGGAGTACGGCGGGGAAGAGTTCCTTGGGCAGGATGCCAAAGCCGACGCGGATGCCAGTGGCGAAAGGCTTGCTGTAGGTGCCCGCGTAGATGACGCGATCGCTGCCTTTACAGGTCAGCGCAGAGGGCACGTCATCCCCTTTGAAACGCAGTTCGCGATAGGCTGCATCTTCAAGCAGATAGATGGGGTGGCCCGCGGCTTTTTCATACCGTTTGAGCAGTTTCAGGGCGGCGGCCTTGCGCTCGAGTCGAGTGGTGTAGCCGGTGGGATTCTGATGGTAGGTGACGAGATAGAGAGCCTTGAGCTTCGGCAACGAGCCTTCTTTCTTCAATTGCTCCAGGCAACGTTCGAGATCGGCCAGGTCCACACCTTCCGGGGTGAGCTTCACGCCGCGGCAATCGATGTTGCGGCTTTGGGCGATGCCGAGGAAAACGAAGTAGGTGGGGTCTTCCACGATGACGATGTCCCCGGTATCAAACAATGCCTCGGAAAGAAGGTAGAGCAATTGCTGCGAGCCATGGGTCATGAGGGTCTGCGCCACTGGGGCATCGGCCTTTCCATGGTCCAGGTGTTGCAGGCGTTTGACCGTGAGCTCACGCAAGCGGGCGTCACCGGCAGTGGCGCCGTATTGGAGGGCGGCTTGTCCGCGAGCGGCTTTCGTAAGCACTCTGCGGGCGAGGTCTTGGGCTTCCAACACGGGCAGGGAAGCATTATCGGTGAAGCCGGCCGCCAGGGAGATGATATGCGGATGGTCGAGCGTCTGCTTCATGAGCCAGGCGATGGGAGGTTCCGCGATGCGCTGGCCGAGTTGTGAAAGGGCGGTGCGTTTCATTGTTCTGACAGGCGGTATAGTGAGGATTCGGAGCTAAGACGGCAAGGAGTGAACCATGAAAGCCAATAAGAGGGAGGCGGAATCTTTTCCGCCGGGTGAAACCTGTGGTATCTTGCCTCAGGCAAAGGCCATATCATGAGTGAAGTGATCTATGACAATGTGCTTCATCCCACTGACTGCTCTGAGAGCGATGCCAGCGCCTTCGCCCATGCCCTGCGCATCGCGTTGGCCACGCAGCACCAGTTGACGCTCCTGCACGTTTGCAAAGTGGGTGAAAAATTTTCACAGGAAGATTTTCCTCATGTCCGTGCCACGCTTGTGCGCTGGTTGCATCTGCTGCCGCAGGAGAAACAGAAGGAGTTCGATGCCAGCGCGCTCAATATCTGCAAGTTCACCAAGACCGGTGATGACCCCGTGCTGGGAACACTAGAGCATCTGGTCAATCATCCCACGGATCTCATGGTCCTGGCCACTCATCAATATGAAGGGATCGACCGGCTGCTGCATCGGCCCACCGCCGAACCCATGGCCCGTTTCTGTGGTTTGAAAACCCTTTTCGTTCCCCGCCTGGGTCTGGGATTTGTAGATCCTGAAAATGGTGATCTGAATCTCCGGCACGTTCTGGTCCCCGTAGATTTCCAGCCTGATCCGCAAGCGGCATTGGATGCGGCGGCTGCGTTGTTGCGTCTGCTGAAGATCACGGATGTGCGCATCTCCATCCTGCATGTGAGCAGCGAGGACAAGGAGCCAACGCTCACCTTGCCTATCGATTCCGGCTGGAAGATCACCCGCTATCGGACGGAAGGCAACGTGGTGGACGGCATACTTCAGATGGCCTTTGAACAACACGCCGACCTGATCGCGATGTCCACGGAAGGCCACACCGGATTCCTCGATGCTCTCCGGGGCAGCATGACAGAGCGCGTGGTGCGCGAAGCCAAATGCCCGGTGCTCGCGGTGCCTGTGGGGCAACCGTAAAAATTCCCGCCGCAGGCGCTTCCGCGAAGTAAAGAGGAGTAATGGTAACTTTCTGCCCAGGCGGAGCGTCCATTGGAAGGACCCCACCCATCATGAATAAGCCAGGGGTTCACAAGATATCCGGTTTAGGATACATTAACTGAATTCCACAGAGCATGTTCATGAAGCCCCGTCCGACATGGTCGCTCGGTCTTGCACTCACGACATTATTGAGTGCTGTCACCGCCTTCGGTGCAGACCCGAAGGAAGCGGGTGAAGTCCTCTTCGTGCATCGCATCCAGCCGCTCTTCAAAGAGAAGTGTCTGGCCTGCCACGGGGATGACGAGAAGAAGATCAAGGGTGATCTGGATATGCGCACGCTGGTGGGATTATTGAAGGGTGGAGAAAGTGAGAAGCCATCGGTCATCGCGGGAAAGCCTGAGGAGAGCCCGCTCTATCTCGCGGCAACACGTCTGCATGAAAACACGTGGTCGCCCATGCCACCGAAGGAGAATGACAAGCTCACGCCGGAACAACTCGCGTATCTGAAGGAATGGATCGTAGCCGGTGCACCTTGGCCGGAACAATCGCGCTGGGCGGAGCTGGAGAAGAAAGGCGCGGACAAGTGGGCAGCAGCCGATGGTGTACCAGTGAAGACGAGCGGCGGGCTTAGTGAGGATTGGACGAACCGGCGGTATAAGCCGGAGAATCTTTGGGCGTATCAGCCGTTGAAGAAACCGGCGGTGCCAGCGCACTCCAAAAATCCGGTCGATGCTTTTCTCGCCGCGAAGATGCCGGAGGGGCTTTCCCCTGCTCCACTCGCGGATCGGCTCACACTGTTGCGGCGGGTGAGCTATGACCTCATCGGTTGGCCGCCAACACCGGCGGAAGTGACCGCGTTCTTGAATGATCCGCTGCCGGATGAACAGGCGTTTGCAAAGGTAGTGGAGCGGCTGCTGGCTTCTCCACATTATGGCGAGCGTTGGGGCCGGCATTGGCTCGATGTGGTGCGGTATGCGGATTCATCAGGCTTCGCCAATGATTACGAACGCGGCAATACGTGGCGGTATCGGGACTACGTGGTGCGCAGCTTCAATGCAGACAAGCCCTACGATCAGTTCATCCGTGAACAGATCGCCGGGGATGAGCTTTACGAGAAGCAGAAAGCCGATGCGAAGAATCCTGAACTGCTGATCGCCACGGGTTTCTTGCGCATGGGACCGTGGGAGCTGACGGGTATGGAGGTGGCGAAGATCGCGAGGCAGCGCTTCCTCGATGATGTCACGGATGGTGTGGGTCAGGTTTTCCTCGCGCACATGCTGCAATGTGCGCGCTGTCACGATCACAAGTTCGATCCCATTCCCACGCGTGATTATTATTCCATGCAGGCGGTGTTTGCCACGACGCAGCTTTCCGAACGCGCTGCGCCTTTTCTGGCGCACGAGAATGTCAATGGTTTCGAGGAGAAGAAGTATCTGGATCTGCGACGCACGGATTTCATCGCGACCTTGCAACGGCTGGATGAGAAATCTGTGCAGGCGGCACAAGGATGGTTCAAAGAAAAGGGAATTGATCCGGCAGCTTGGAACAGCGCAGTAGAACAGGCGCGTAATTCGGAACGTGGCAATGGCCGTAGGGACTTCAACGGGGTGTTCAATGCGACGCGCGCGATCATGGGACGCAAAGGCGTCGCGGAGGAGCAGTTCCCGCCGAAGCTCTATGGGTTCACGCCGGAAGATTATGGGCATGAACGCATGGCGCGGAAAGGACTGGAGCGTTTGAAATGGGAGCAGGAGCGTTATCTGCCTTTCGCTTTCTCGGTCTATAATGGTGGCACGCCGGATGTGAAATCCGTCACGGCACCGATCCGTCTGCCGAAGAATCCGAACACGGATGGTGAACTGGAAGAGGTGGCGATTCTCACGGGAGGTGATCCGTTCTCCCCCGCACAAAAGGTAACGCCCGCAGTGCTCAGTGCGGTCTCTGAGCAAGGTGCGACGATACCAAATGAGGTGAGTGGAAGGCGCACGGCCTTGGCGGATTGGATCGCGAGCCCGCAAAATCCGCTCACGGCGCGCACGATGGTGAATCGCCTTTGGCTCTGGCATTTCGGCCAACCGATCGCGGGCAATCCAAATAATTTTGGGGCGACAGGCAAGAAGCCGACGCATCCGGAACTGCTCGATTGGCTGGCGGCGAGCTTCATCGAACAAGGCTGGTCGGTGAAGGCGATGCACCGGATGATTCTTTCTTCGGAAGCGTATCGCCGCAGTTCGGCGCACCCAGATTTCAAACTGCTCGCGGAGAAGGATGCGAACAGTACCAGCTATTCTGTGTTCGCGCCGCGTCGGCTAACGGCGGAGGAATTGCGGGATTCGATGCTGCTGGTCTCAGGCGAATTAAATCCTGTCTTGGGCGGCATCCCTTCACGACCGGAGATCAACCTCGAAGCAGCGCTGCAACCGCGTCAGGTGATGGGCACGTTTGCCTCGGCATGGGAGCCGTCACCAAAGCCGGAGCAACGGCATCGTCGCTCGTTGTATGCGCTGAAGATACGCGGCTTACGCGACCCATTCATGGAGGTGTTCAACGAGCCGGGCTCTGAGCTGTCCTGCGAAGCACGTGAGGCTTCCACCATCACACCACAGGTGTTCAGCCTGTTTAATGGTGAGAGCACGTTTGATCGGGCGATCGCGTTGGCGGCGCGGTTGAAGAAGGAAACGAAATCGCGCGAAGAAGCGGTGAAGAAGGCGTTTTCGCTGGCATACGGACGTGCACCGCGAGCTGATGAGATGCAGGCGTGTCTGGCGCATTGGGAGATGATGAAGACGCGGCATGAGAAGCTGACGTTTGCGAAAGCGGAAGTGCCAAAAGAGGTCGTGCGTGAGGCAGTGGAGGAGAACACGGGAGAGAAGTTCAAGTTCACCGAAAAGCTGCATGCGTATCATGATTTTGTGCCAGACTTGAAACCCGCAGATGTGGATGCGGACACGCGGGCCTTGGCCGAAGTATGCCTGGTGATCTTTAACTCTAACGAGTTCGCGTATGTCTATTAAGGGACAATTGATCGCACTGATGTTCTGCGCGCTGGCCGTAAGCGGCATAGCAGCGACGCGTCCCAACATCATCCTCATCAACTGCGATGACCTCGGCTATGGCGATCTCGGATGCTATGGCGCGAAGGATCTACGCACGCCGCATCTGGATCGTATGGCCAAGGAAGGCACGCGCTTCACGGACTTCTCGGTGACCTCGGCTCTGTGCACACCATCGCGGGCGGCATTGATGACAGGCAAGTATCCCGGGCGTGTGGGTTTGGCGACGGGCGTGCTGCGACCGGATGCTACGAATGGTCTCGCGAGCGCGGAGGTCACGCTTGCCGAAGTGGTGAAGATGGCGGGTTACACGACGGGCTGCATCGGTAAATGGCATCTGGGTTTCGTGAAAGGCATGCGGCCGATGGATCAGGGTTTTGATAGTTATTACGGCGTGCTGCATAACCTCGACAAGCACGAGACGGTGGTGTTCGAGAAAGAGGGCGGCATGCCAGTGCTGCGCGGAGATAAGGTGGAGAAGCGTCCGGCAGTTCCGGCGGAGATGACGGAACTGTATACGGTGGAGGCGTTGAGATTCATCGAGTCTAACAAGGATAAACCGTTCTTCCTCTATCTCGGTCACGCCATGCCGCATATCCCATTCGATGCGTCACCGCGTTTCAAAGACAAATCGGCACGCGGGCTTTATGGCGATAGCATCGAGGAACTGGATGACAGCACGGGGAGAATCCTCGATAAACTGCGCTCACTGAATCTCGCTGAGAAAACGCTGGTGATCTTCACGAGTGACAATGGGCCAGAACGGCGGACACCGGGCACCGCGGGCGTATTGCGCGGAACGAAGCACACGGTGCTGGAGGGCGGCTTGCGCGTTCCGTTCATCGTGTGGTGGCCGGGGCATGTGCCGGCTGGACGAGTCGCGAATGAGTTTATCACGGCACTCGATATATTGCCGACGTTCGCGAAGCTTGCAGATGTCACGTTTCCGAAAGATTTGAAACTCGATGGAATGGATGTCTCTGCGGTGTTACTCGGGAAAGAGCGTTCACCGCGCACGACGCTTTATTCGCTCTATGGTTTGAACAAGAACCGCAGCGAATCTTTTCGTGAGAAAGAGTGGAAGCTGCATCTCACCACGCCGCCGCAGCTCTACAATCTGACTACTGATATCGGAGAAACCAATAACGTCGCGAGCCAGCACACAGAGCTGGTGCAGCAATTAACCGAGGCCGCTGTTCACTTCCGCAAGGTGACCAACATCCCGCCCCCTTGATGCCATGACGACTCCTTACTTTCCATGCACACCGGGCGCACGGGCCTTTTCCAGCCACACGCGGCGGGACTTTCTCTATTCGCTCGGCGCGAGTATCGGCAGCGTGGCGTTCAGCTCGTTTCTCGCGAAGGAAGCGGGCGCTGCGGAGGTAAAGGCCGGGCCGTTGTCGCCGAAGGAGGGACATATCGCTGCGAAGGCGAAGAGCTGCATCTTCCTGATGATGGAAGGCGGACCATCGCACATCGACACGTTCGATCCCAAGCCGATGCTGGCGAAGATGCATCTGAAGGAGTTCGTGCGCGAGGGCAAGATGAAGTCTGCGATGGAGAGCGGCAAACGCTACTACGTCCAGAGCCCGTTCAAGTTTCGCAAAGCGGGCCAGAGCGGCATGGACATGGCGGAGAATTGGGAGCATCTGGCAAAGGTTGCGGATGATCTGTGCTTCTACCGTGGTTGTCAGGTGGACTCGGTGAATCATCCCACGGCGATGTATCAGATGAATACGGGCAACCGTTTCGGCGGCGATCCGGGCATCGGCTCGTGGGTGACGTATGGGCTCGGCACGGTGAATCAAAATCTGCCGGGCTTCATCGTGTTGCCAGAGGTGTCGTATCCGCAAGGTGGCTCGGCGAATTGGAGCAATGGTTACTTGCCTGCGAGTTTTCAGGGAACGCCGTTGCGTGCGAAGGGTTCACCCATTCTTGATCTGCAACCGCCCAAGGGCATCACGCCGGAACATCAGCGGCAGAATCTCGATCTACTCGCGAAGCTGAATCAAGGCCATGCGGCGCAGCATCCGGGGCATGATGAACTGGCGGCGCGCATGGAGAATTACGAACTGGCCTTCCGCATGCAGATGCAGGTGCCGGGCATTCTCGATATGAGCCAGGAGGATGCGAGGCTGAAGGCAATGTATGGCATCGGCAATGACGCGACGGATGCGTTCGGGAAGAAATGTCTGCTGGCTCGTCGGCTGGTGGAGAAAGGCGTGCGCTTCATCCAGCTCTACGCGGGCACGTGGGATAGCCATGATTACATCGAGCGCGCGCATGGGAATCTGGTGCGTAATGTGGATCAACCCATCGCGGCGCTCATCATGGATCTGAAACAGCGCGGCTTGCTGGATAGCACGCTCATCGTGTGGTGCGGCGAGTTCGGACGTTCACCGGACAACGGCGTGCGGGGCGGCACCGCCTATGGGCGCGATCATAACCCGCATGCAATGACGATGTGGCTCGCGGGTGGCGGTGTGAAGGCGGGCAGCATCATAGGCGCGACCGATGAGATGGGTGACAAGGCAGTGGATACGGTGCATCACGTGCGTGATGTGCATGTGACGTTGCTGCGTTTGCTGGGGTTGGATGATAACAAGCTCACGTATTTCCACGGCGGCCGGTTCAAGCAGCTAAGCCAGTTCGGCGGGCAGGTGATCAAGGAGTTGATTGCGTAGGCCATCATGAGAAACTAGATCATGCTCGCAGAAGTCCTTAACTGCCGGACATGGCCTACCACGGCGATAAAGTTCGCTGCCCTCTTAGGTGTTTTTGGGCTTTCGACGGCACCGCTCATGGCGGAGATCCCCAAGCCGACGGACGCTCCCAAACCCCGCACGCCCGAAGAAAGTGCCAAGGCGTTTCAACTGCCACCCGGCTTCCGTATGGAAGTCGTGGCCAGTGAACCACTCATCGCGTCGCCTTCTGGTGTTTGCTGGGATGAACGCGGGCGGATGTTCGTCAGCGAGTTGCACGGCTACAATCTGGAGGGACAGCTCGACATCGAGGAGTTGAACAAGACCGGCCAGCTCGATACCCAGGTGCGACGGGTGCAGGCGGAAGAGAGGTTCAAGCAAGCGGCGCTGAAAGGCACGTATGGCGTCATCAAGCTGCTGCACGACACGAACGGAGATGGCCGCATGGATAAAGCGGACATCTGGGCGAGCGACCTGCCGCCCGCCTATGGATTAGTGCCGAGCCGAGGCGGAGTAATCGTCGCCTGCGCGCCAGATATCGTTTATCTCGCGGATCGGGATGGCGATGGGAAAGCCGAAGTGCGGGAGGTGCTGTTCACTGGTTTCCGGACGGGCGCTTTGGAGCGCGGCGTGAATGCGCCGCAGTGGGCCATCGACGGCTGGATCTATTTTGGGCGCGGTTGGGGTGGGGGCCAGATCACAGGTCCGCATTTGAAAGCCCCAGTGCAGTTAAGCGGCACGGATTTTCGCATCCGCGCGGATGGCAGCGCTATTGAACCAGTCACCGGGGGCACGCATACGTTTGGTTTTACGTTCACTCCGGCGGGTGATCGCTTTGTGGTGAATACCATCACGCCGGGATTATTTGTCGCGCCCTTGCCGTGGCGGTATCTGGTGCGGAATCCCGATGCCACGTTTACCGGGCTTGAGGTTGAAGCGGGGAATGACCGTCATGCTTATTCACTCGCGCCCGCGCATCCGTGGCGCACCAAGCGTGCGGAAGATCCGGCCTATTTCAAATATTACCGCGATCGCTATGGGGCCTCAGACAGCGATGCTACGGGTTGGTTCACCTCCGGGTGCAGTCCGCTCATATATCAGGATAGCGTTTTGCCTGGCTTGCGGGGGCAATATTTTGTCTGCGATCCCTCAGCAAATCTCATCCACCGTGCGGCCATCCAAGAGAACGGGACGATGTTGAATCTGCGGCGCGTTCCTGGTGAGGAGAAATCGGAGTTCGCCGCTTCGCGCGATTCCTGGAGTCACCCGATCTCGTTGAACCACGGGCCGGATGGCTGCATCTACGTGGTGGATTATTATCGTGAGATCATTGAGGACTACTCGGCCATCCCCCGTCATCTCCAGCAGCAGTATGGGCTCTACAACGGCCATGATAAAGGCCGGATCTATCGACTGACGCATAAGGATGCGAAACCGTCGCTTTCGGCGGATTTGAGTAAACTGGGTAGCAAGGATTTGGCTTTACGCCTCATGCACGGAACATTTTGGCAAAAGCAAACCGCCCAACGCTTAATCATTGAGAGGAAAGATACCCTTGGAGAAGAAGCATTAAAACTAGTCGCGATCCATGTTTGCTATGGACCGTCGATGCACATTTTCGGCCTACGGACCTTGGATGGAATCGGGCTGCTGACACCTGGCTTTGCCATGTCAGCTTTTAATTGGCCTGACGTTGAGACGCGTGTCACTGGCTTGCAGTTGTGTGAGCAATGGTTGAAACAAGGCAATGAAAGCGTTTTGAAGCATATCCTTGAACTCGTTGACAAAGAGCAACACCCCCGTGTCCTCCTGCAACTCGCCCTCACTCTCGGTGAATCCAATGACCCGCGCGCTTTCACTGCCTTGGCCAATCTAGCGCGCACGCAATTGAAATACCGCTGGATGGATAGCGCCATCGTCTCTTCGCTACATGGTCGCGGTGAAGCCATGCTCACGGAACTGTTGCGCGAACCGGGCGATTCCAAAGCCTTGTGGGAACCGCTGGCCAAGACGATTGCGGCACGGCGGGATGAAGGGGAGCTGGCCCGCACGCTGGCCTTGTTGTCAAAGACTTCGGCGGAGAACCAAATGCTCATCTTGGATGCTCTCGCGAAAGGCCGGAAGAACGCGCCGCGCAAAGCGCTGCAGGACAAGTCCGCCCGCCAGACGCTTTCTGCCTTGGCTGCCAGCGCATCGGCGGAGGTGCGGAAAGCCACGAGAGCATTGGAGGACACGTTTGTGCTGACGGCGGTGGAAGGGGAGGAGTTGGCTCCGTCCGGTGCGCTTCCGCCAACGATGGAGGTCAGCGATGAGGTGTTCAAAAAATTTGTCGGCGCGCTCGCCGGTCAGCGGGATTTGAAGCGCGGGCATGAATTGTTTCAGCAAGCCTGCATGACGTGTCACAAAGTTGGGAAAGAAGGCTTTGAGGTTGGTCCCGATTTGATGGGCGAGCTGGCGGTGCCGGAAGAGACCTTGGTGCGACACATCTTGCTGCCGAATGAACACATCCGTCCCGGCTTCGAGACCGTTCGCGTGGATACGCAGGAAGGCACACCGGTGCTGGGTTTGTTGAAGGACGATGGAGCGACGAGCCTTACGCTGATCTCTCCCGGTGGTGTGGAGAATGTGCTGCTGCGGAAGGATGTCAAAGGGGTGCGCCGCCTGCCCGCTTCGTTGATGCCTTCCTTTGCCGAGACGCTTACGCCGGCGGATATGGCCAGCCTCTTGGGGTGGTTGAAGAAGAATTTGAAAGAGGCCCCCACAACTCCCAAGAAGTGACCGAGAGACAGACCGTTGGCAGGCAACTTGAACGCGACTCCTTTCTTCGGGTCAAACTTCCAGTATCAATGCTGCTCCACAGTTTGCTCGACGCGAATCGTTCCTAAATTTACGTTTTACCTATGCCTTTCATCACGAGTGACCAAGTCCAACCGGAGTATGATGTCGCGATCGTCGGTTCCGGGGCCGGTGGCGGCCAGATGGCCTACACCCTGACCCAGGCCGGCTTGAAGTGTGTCATGCTCGAGTCCGGACGCAGTTACAATCCTGATACGGAGACGGCGATGTTCCAGCGACCAGATCAATCGCCGCTCATGGGCATCTCCACGCCGGACAAGTTTTTCGGCTTTTCCGATGCCACGGTGAACGGCGGCTGGACGGTACCGGGCGAGCCTTACACGCAGGCGAGCGACAAGCCGGAGGAGCAGTTCTGGTGGTGGCGGGCGCGGATGATGGGTGGGCGCACGAATCACTGGGGGCGCATCTCCTTGCGCAACGGGCAGTATGATTTCAAGCCTTACAGCCGCGATGGTCTCGGATTCGACTGGCCGCTGAATTACAAGGATGTGGAGCCGTATTACACGAAGGTGGAGATGCTCATCGGCGTTTACGGGACGAATGAAGGTTTGGAGAACACACCGAATTCGCCCAAGGGAGTTTTGCTGCCCGCACCGAAAGGCCGCGCTTCCGAACTCTACACTCAAAAGCACGGCAAGAAACTGGGCATCCCGGTCATCCCGATCCATCGCGCGGTGCTGACGAAGGCGCTGGATGCGGACAAGATCCCGGCGAAGCTGCATCCGAAGAATCCGCGTGCGCAGAAGATTCTCGCGGATGCGATGCGTGGTCGTGCAGCTTGCTTCTGGGCCACACCTTGTGTGCGCGGCTGTAATATTCGCGCAAATTACCAAAGCACCACCGTGCATCTGCCCCCTGCCCTCGCCACGGGTAATCTCGATATTCTCTCTGACGCGCATGCTCGCGAAATTCTCATTGGCAAAGATGGCAAGGCGAATGGCGTGCTCTACATCAACAAGAAGACGCGCAAAGAAGAGCGCGTGAAGGCGAAGGCGGTGGTCATCGCGGCGAGCAGCGGCGAGACGGTGCGCATTCTCCTGAATACGAAGAATGCGCAGCACCCGAACGGTCTCGCGAACAGCACTGGACTAGTTGGCAAGTATATCATGGATACGGTGGGCGCTTCGGTAAGCGGGCATGTGCCCGCGCTCGAGAATCTGCCCCCGCATAATGAAGATGGTGCGGGTGGTTCACACTTCTATGCGCCGTGGTGGCTCTATAAAGAGCAGCTTAAGGGCAAACTGAATTTCGCACGTGGTTATCACATCGAGATGGGCGGCTCACGCGGCATGCCAGGTGGACGCAATCCCGCACCCTCCGATTTCATCAAGGGTGCGTACGGCACGAAGTTCAAAGAAGAGGCGCGGCGTTATTACGGATCATTTGTGGGTTACGCATGCCGCGGTGAGATGATCCCGAATGAAGGCTCCTTCGCGGAACTCGATCCGAAGGTGAAGGATGATTACGGCATCCCGGTGCTGAAGTGGCATTGGAAATGGAGCGAGCACGAGCTCAACATGGCCTTGCATGCATCCAAGACGTTCGGCGCACTCATTGAGGCGATGGGTGGCACGGTGCGCAGCAAGCAGGTGAAGACAGGGCATGACATCATCGAGCCGGGCGGCAAGATCATCCATGAGGTCGGCGGGGCACTCATGGGGGCAGACCCGAAGAAGTCCGTGTGCAATAGCTGGAACCAGACGTGGGATGTGAAGAATCTCTTCCTGTGCGATGGCACGCCCTTCCCCTCGAACGCGGACAAAAACCCCACGCTCACCATCATGGCGCTGGCCTGGCGCACAGGTGATTACATCGTGGAACAGGCGCGCAAAGGAAACCTTTAAACGATCTGCCTTATGGAAAATTCTGAGCAACAAAATCCGCGTCTCTCACGCCGCACGGTCTTGAAATGGTTCGCCTCGGCGGCAGCCGTGATGCAGGTGGGTGCGCTGGAGTCATTGAACTACGTCGCGAGTGCAGCGGAAGCAGGAAGGCCAGCGGCGAAGGGTTACGGGCAAGATCCGGATGTCTCGCAGTATTATAATCCCGGCGATTTCTGGCCGCTGACCTTCACGAAGGATGAGAAGGAAACGACGGCAGCTCTCGCCGACGTGATTCTCCCAGCGGATCAATACGGTCCGGCCGCCAGTACGGTGCGCGTGCCGGATTTCATGGATGAGTGGGTGAGTGCGCCGTATCCGGTGCAAGTGGCGGATCGCGCAATCATCATCCCCGGTTTGAAATGGCTCGCGGAAGAATCACAGAAGCGCTTCAAGAAATCCTTTGCCTCGCTCAACGACACGCAGAAGCGCGCGATCTGTGATGACATCTGCTGGCCTGCGGATGCGAAGGCGGAGTTCAAGAAAGCGGCTGCGTTCTTCGTGAAGTTCCGGGATGTGGCAGCAGGTGCTTATTACGGAACGCCGGAAGGTTGGAAAGCCGTGGGCTATGTGGGCAACGAAGCTTTGATGAGTTTCGATGGGCCGCCTAAGGAAGTGCTGGATCGGCTGGGTGTGACGCAGACAGTGAAGTAATTGTTAATCGATCTTCACACACCCACAGGCGTGAACGCCTGTGGGACTAGGGACAGACGATGGTGCCTGTCACACTGCTTGTTGTGTTTCTCATCGCACCAGCCGTGCTTGTCGGATGAAAACAAATCAAGCAAACTTCCATTCATAGGGCATCTCAAATCATGAAGTTATCGTCATTGTTTTCACAGCGCAGCAGTCCGCCAGCCGCTCAGGATCAGGCGCTGAAAGTGATGAGTTACAACCTGCGCTTCGCCAGCAACTATCCGCCTCATGCCTGGCCAGAACGGCGCCCATTGATGCGAGACTGCCTGCGCCATTCGGTGCCGGATATCATCGGCACACAGGAGGGCAGCTTTAGCCAATTGAATGATCTGATTGATGAGCTGCCTGAGTATCGCTGGATAGGGCTGGGACGCGATGGTGGCAGCCGGGGCGAGTTCATGGCCATCTTTTACCGCTGGGAAAAGCTGGAAGCCATGGAGTTTAATCACTTTTGGCTCTCGGACACACCCGATGTCGTCGCTTCCGCCACGTGGGGCAATACCGAGAGACGGATGGCTACGTGGGCAAGATTTCGCGACCGCCAAACGAAAAAGGAGTTCTACGTTTTCAATACCTATCTGGACAATCGCATGCAGGAAGCCAGGGAGAAAAGCGCCCGGCTGATCCTCGACCGCGTGGCCACATTGAAGACGCCGTTACCCGTGTTTCTGACCGGTGATTTCAACGCCGTGGCCGGGCAGAATCCCGTATTCCAGATACTGACCGCAGGCGAGAAGCATTTCACCGACAGCTGGACTGCCGCCCCAAAGCGGACGGGCGAAGGTCTTGGCACGGTGAACAGCTTCAAGGAACTCCCGAAGAACGCTCTGCGCATCGACTGGGTGCTGTTTCAAGGCCCAGCGAAGCCACTTCACGCAGAGATAGTCGCTTTCGAGAAAAACGGGCAATTCCCCAGCGATCATCTTCCGGTGATGGGCTCTTTTGAGTTGAGCTGAATATCATAGACCAGTCCGGCATCCGTCCTGCATGCCATTCAGCATTGCTTTCACCTCCGCTCTCCCGTAAGCAATCCGCAACTCGATCACACGCATGATCCATCCGACCGCCATCATCCATCCCCGGGCAGAACTGGACGCTTCAGCGGAAGTGGGCCCTTATGCTGTCATCGATGCAGGCGTGAAATTGGGCACGGGATGCAAAGTGGGGCCGCATGTTCACCTCACCGGTGAAACAGCGATAGGTGCGAACAACATCTTCCACACCGGCTGCGTCATCGGAGATGCCCCGCAAGACCTGAAATACAAGGGCGAACCAACACGTCTTCGCATCGGCGATGACAATATCTTTCGCGAACACGTCACCGTGCATCGCTCCAACAAACTGGCGGAAGACACGGTGATAGGCTCGGGCAATCTACTGATGGCCCACAGTCACGTGGGGCACAACGTCATCCTTGGTGACCACATCATCATTGCCAATGGCGCTCTGCTCGCCGGCCATGTCACAGTCGCGGACCGGGTGTTCATCTCCGGCAACTGCCTCGTGCATCAGCACGTGAGGATTGGCACGTTGGCGCTCATGCAGGGGGGCTCCGCCATCAGCAAAGATCTTCCACCTTATTGCATCGCCCGCGATGATAATGGCATCTGCGGGCTGAATATCATCGGCCTGCGGCGCAATGGGATCTCCGGAGAAGACCGTCTGCAACTGAAGCAGGCATACCACGCACTCTTCCGCAGCCGGGAACGCAAAGTGGAAGCGTTGGAGAAAGCACGCACGCGTTTCAACGCAATGGCCGTAAAAGTTCTGATCGATTTCGTGGCCGCCAGCAAACGTGGTGTTTGCGCTGATCGCGGTTTTGATGACGCGGCGGAATAGACGTCCATTTTTCCCACTCCGCATTACCATCCGGAACTTTCCCGGGTGTTTCGGAAAAAACAAAAACCCCTTCCCGCTTGCGCAGGAAGGGGTTCAGCATCTAGTTAAGTACTAGATTAGAACTTGTAGATCAGGTTCAACGCGACAGTCATGGCGTTCTTGTCGGTGTTACCACCGGCGGCAGGACCACCACCGAACACGCGGCTAACCGCAGCGCCACCACCCGTCAGAGCAGTGTCCCAACGGAACTCGAGACGGCTGATCACGTTCTCCCAGAGGGAGTAATCAAGCGTCGTGGTGAGGGCGAACAGCTCGTTACGAGCGTCGTCGTTCACCGGAGCCGTCACGTAGTACGTGCCGTCCGTTGCGGAGGTGTAGTCAGCGCGCACATTGATCTTCAACTTCTCGGTCACAGCGGCCGAGAGGTAGAGAGCCGTGGCATTCGCGTAGTTGGCTGCCGTGATGCCGTTGTCATTGGATTGACCGCGGTAGTCATAGGCGATACCGACGCTCCAGCCTTCGATCGGCAGAGGCAGCGCCAAACCAGCGTACCAGTTGATGATATCAGACTTGTTCGCAGCCACAGCGGTGGAGCTGACAGTCGTGTCAACCACACCGAAGGACAGCGTCGCACCAGAGATGAAGCCCATATCTTCCGGAGCCGTCAGGACGAAACCGGCCATATAGGACTTGTCGCTCTCGACACCAGCCTTACCGAAGCCAGCGCCCGTGCCGCCACCGATCTGGTTGGAGTTCACGCCGTTGTTGGCCACACCAGCGCTGATGGACAAGAAGTCCGTCACCTTGTAGCTGGCGAGGATGCCCGTGTGCGTGGTCGGCTCGATGCCCCAGCCGTAAGAACGACCGAAGTTCGGGTTCGCGTCATGGTTCGTGAGTTCGTAGCCGATGATGGTGTCGAACACGCCGACCTTGAAGTCGATGCCGTTACCCACCGGGGCGCGGAGTTCGACGTAAGCTTGGCGGATGACCACTTCAGAGGTGTTCACACCAGTGGAGCTACCAGCGAAAGCGGAAGCGTCCGAGCCAAACCAGAGTTCGCCCTTGTAACCAGCGGCCCATTCGCCCTCGTCGAGGGACTTGGAAACCGTCAGGTCAATGGCGTCCAGGTTGAAACCGTCTTGCTTCTGCGCGTTGTCATGGAAGCTGCGGCCCACGAAACCACCAGCGGCGGCAGGACGGCCAGAGCCGACCATCCAGCTCGCCGACGTGCTCACATAACCGCTGATCTGGGTACCAGAAACAGCCGTCATCAAATGCTCAGAAGCTTCTTCAGCTTGAGCCACCGAACCGAGGCTGACCACACCAGCGGCGGCCAAGCCCAATGTCCATTTATTAATCTTCATTCGTTAGTTCCTCCTGCGATGTGTGTGTTGTCTATTAAACGTTTTAGTTACGGGGTAAAAACGGTTTACCCTTGCACCAAAACGGTGCATTGGCTGCGGAAGATAGCAAACGAGCCTGCCTTGACAACAAGTTTTTTACGTAGCTTCCCGCCCCCTCCATAGGGTTCACACCGTATTTTCCCGCATTTTTACACATCTGGTAATACAAAAACACCCCACCATTCCCTAAAACGCGCTCATCCCTCAGCGCATATCTTATTAAATATAAGGATGTTACACCAGCATCATGACGACTCCATCCGGTTTCGCCTTTTTGCTTACTTTCTATTTCCCAAGGCCGAACTGGCTATTTACGCTCCTGCCCGTGCCGCCAGAACTTGCCATTGTGATACCTGTATTTAATGAAGCGGAGAACGTGCATCCTTTGACAGAAGAGGTCTTGGCGGCACTCACTCCTACAGGTCGCTCTTTCGAGTTGGTGCTAGTGGATGACGCCAGTACAGATGCCACTTGGAAGCAGATCCAAGCCGAACAAGCCCGGGATTCCAGAGTGCGCGGTATCAGGCACTTAAAGAATGCTGGCCAAAGCGCTGCTGTCTGGACAGGTTTTCAGCATACCCATTCGCCCTTGCTAGCCACTTTGGATGGCGATCGCCAGAACGACCCCGCCGACCTCCCCAAGCTGCTCTTAGAATTGAAGGATTGCGATTTCGTCTGCGGCAAGCGCACCCAGCGACAGGATTCTTGGGTGAGGAAAGCATCCTCCAAGATTGCGCGCTGGGCTAGGGGAGCCTGGCTGGGTGCAGACTTTGAAGATACCGGTTGCGCGGTTCGCGTATTCAAGCGGGAGACAATCGCCGATCTGGCTCCTTTCAATGGCTTGCATCGATTCCTCCCTATCTTGGTCCAAGCCAACGGAGCCAAGACCAAGGAAATCCCCGTGAACCACCGGCCCCGCGTGGCAGGCGTCTCCAAGTATGGTGTCTGGAACCGCGTCTGGCGCGGGATGTATGATCTCGTGGGCGTTTCATGGTATTTGAAACGCCGCTTGAAGCGCGTGCCGGTGGCTCATCACCCTCCGCAGTAGTAGCTTTTAGTTCAGCAACCCCTGCACACCCGGTCGCACCGGACCTTCTGGTTGCTGCTGTTTCGTAGCCTGCCGCCAAACCACACTGCCCGGCACCAGCGGAGGCAACCCCTTCCGCAGAGCCTCCATCAACAAGTCGAAATGCCTCTCTGCCGCTGCCTGATCATTCGCGTATACCAAGAAAGCTTGGTGCGCCAATTCCTTGGGTGTGGCACTACCGGTCAAACTCACCACCCATGCCCGGCAATCATGCACCGGATCATGCATATGAACCAAGCGGCCGACCACTTCATGGAAAACCCCGAACGGTCCCACCGCTTTTTCTCCCAAGGGCCGGCTGATCTCCAGGGCGGACAGAAAATAAGACCGGGCCACATCATGGTTCTGCCGGAAGGTCTCCATCCGGCCCAGACCGACATAAGCTTCAGGATAAAACCCTTTTTCCAAGGCTCGGTTGTAACAGCCCATGGCATACTCATGCTGCCGCGCTTCCTCGTAGGATTCACCGAGTCGCACCATCATCTGCGCATGAGGCGCTTTCTCCTTCAACTGCTCGGCCCACTCGTTGGCCTTTTCTACGTTCTGCTGGATAAGCTGCACCTTCACATGAGCAAAGATCAGATCCACGTCTTCCTTGGCCCGATGGTCCAATGCTGCCAGTTGTTCCTGCGCCTCACGGAAATACCCGCCTTCCAGCAACAGGTCGATGAACAGTTTCACCGCCTCATCGTCATCCGGCTTTAACTCACAGGCTTCGCGCGCATTTTTAATGGCGTTCTGTAACTTGCCACGACGCGCCTGGGCCAGTGCCAACAGCATCCGCCAAGATGGATTTAGCGGACGCTTGGCCAATGCCTGATCCAGAAACGCCTCCGCATGTGCCCAATCCGTCAGCAATAATAATGTCCAACCCGCACCCAATATGGTGTCTGGTGATTTCAATCCCGTCAGCTCCTTGGTCCGGGCCAGCGCCCACCCCGCCTGCTCGCTCATGTTCAATGCGGCAGAGGCGATGCCATACGCCATCACCAGTTCCGCAGACTTCTCGCTTTCCTTCAATCCGAGCCGCGCGGCCACATGGGCCGAGAGATAGTCTGCACGGCTTAAGGCATCATACGCTTCTTGCGCCAAGATTTTCGCCCGCTTCTTCTTCTTAGATTCCACGCCACTGAGCTTGAGCATGTCCTGCTCGATCCGCTTTTGCTCCCCCTCGAAATCCTTGATATCGCCCAGCCTCCGCCAGCCTTGGATGAAGGCCGTATATTCCGGCACCTGCAAGGGAAGTTTGTCTTTATACCGTCCCAGCCAGAAGAAAAGGTAACCGAATCCCGCAAAAATGACTATCGCCAGATACAACGCTAGCCCGCGAAATTCATCGAACAGCAGCGCGAAGCATAACGCCCCGGCGATCATGTAGAAAAAGAGGCCGATTCCTTGCACCGCGCTCATGTGACCGCCGCCCTGGACCTTGCGTGACCATTTCTTCAGGGCCTTGCTGTCCACCTCTTCCGCCTCTGCCTGCTTCTTCTGGATGTTCACCACGAGCTGATCGGCCACTTGATCCGGATTGGCCAGCAGGTCAATGGCTGGCTCCATGACGGAGGGCAGCGTGCTGCCATCATCCGGCAGCGCTGCCAGACGGTCACTGATCGTCGGATGTGTGGAATAAGGACTGCGCACCTCCACATGATGTCGCTTGGACAAGAAATCTGCCTTGGCCAGCTCCGCCCTTAACCACCGGCTGTAACCGCCCTCCAATTGCAACCGTGCCACGCGTTCCTTCCACGGCAGCCGAGAAGTGATCTCTTCCAACTGATCGAGCTTCATCAACGAAGAACGGATCTTCGCGGCGCCGCACAGTTCAGCCGCGCCGTGATCCGCCTCAAACTCGTCCTGCCGTGAATAGGCGCTGATCTGCTTCGCTGCCAGCCGGGTCAGCCAGTCGCTGACTGTGTGATACAGTTCAGCCACAAAGAATTTCTTGTTCTCGCGGCGAAACGGTTCGGCCTGGGCATCCAGCATGTTAGTCAGCCGGATCAACCTGCTTAGTCCCGCTGTAAGCCAGCCTTTGAGGCCGCGTTGGATCAGTTTCGCATGTGTCATCTCATGCGCCAGCACGCCTTCCATCTCCGCCTTGCTCAAGCCCGCCAGCAAGTCATACCCCACGCCCAAGATCGTTTCACCCTTGCCCTGCCGCAGACCTTTCAGGCGCACCCAGGCGGTCAGCCCCATCTCCAATTGCACCACTTGGGGCGGAGCTATATCCAGCTTGTTGGACAGGACTTGCACCGTGTCAAACAGCTCGGGCGCATCCTCCTCCGTCAACGGCAAACGAAATTCTATCGCATTATCCCGGAGCCAGAAGCTGTACCAAAAGACCTGCAACAATTCCGTCTGCCGGGTCAACATGGGCATCACCAAACCGACCGCACCAAACCTCAGGGCTACGAGGAATACGCACAACAGCATCAGCAACAAAACCAGCAGGAACGTGATGGCCACCAATGTCAGTGTGTAAAAAAGGAAAATGGTGGCTGCCGCCCCCAGCATGAGCAACGCCTTGGCTCCAGGGTTGAGCGGTTTCTCCGTGGTAGTTGGGACTTCCATAATGTCTCCGTCCTCCATTTGAACGGCTGCTTAAGTTGCAACTACCGCCGAAGACTTTCAATGCGAAAGGCACAAACCGTAAATGACCAATGACGAAATTACGAATGACCAAGGAAGGTCCAAGTGTTACCTATGTCTTGAACCACTTGGGTTACTTATCGCCTGACTGCGCTTTGGCCCGCCGGTGCAACCGGACTGAAAACTTCACACTGAAAACTTGAAACTCATTCCAAATATGTGCTTATTGGCGCACATATGCATTTCACCGTAAAGCGCAGCTTGGCTTTGGGCCTGCTCGCTATCTCTTTGCTGCCCTTGGGCGCTTCTGCCCAAGCCCTGAAGATCAATGGTTCCACCACGGTGAATCTTCCGGCGGCGGAAGCGGCGGAAATTCTCCGCGCGGAGAAGAAGCTCAACATCCAGGTGGATACGCAAGGCGGCAGCTCCGGCGGTATCTCCATGGTGGGCGATGGCCTGGTCCATATCGGCATGCTCTCCAAGCCGCTCAGCGATGATGACAAGAAGAAGTATCCCAAGGTGAACTTCAAACTCACCCACATCGGCGAAGACGCCGTGGCCATGATCGTCTCTCAAGATGTGTGGGAAGGCGGCGTGAAAGCCGTGACCAAGCAGCAACTGCGCGACATCTACGAGGGCAAGGTCAAGAACTGGAAAGATATCGGTGGCCCTGACCGTCGCATCGCGTTCTTCAACAAGGAACCAGGTCGCGGCACGTGGGAAGTCTTCACGCACTGGGTCTATGGCGATTCCAAGAAAGCCCCGCAGGTCAGCTTCCCAGAAGTCGGCGGCAATGAAGAGACCCGCAACAAGGTCGCTTCCACGAAGGGCGCCTTGTCCCAGCTCTCCTCCTCTTGGGCGGATGGCAAGAAAGTGTTCGCGCTCGGCATCAAGGGTGAGGATGGCAAGGTAGTGATACCCGATGCCGCCCATATCGCCAACCGTAGCTATCCCATGAGCCGCCCGCTCTACTTCCTCACCAATGGCGAACCGACGGGTGATGCCAAGACGTTCATCGAATTCGTCCTCAGCGCACGCGGCCAAGATCTGGTCCGCAAACACGGCTACCTTGCCTTGGCAGACTTGAAATAAGTAGTGACTGGAACTGCGCCAAAACGTCGTGAATGGGATTTCACCCGGCTGTGGAGCCTGGGCGCGAGTGCTTTTGCCTTGGGCTTCATGCTGCTCATGGTGACGCTCTTCATCTGGCAGAGCATCCCGGTATGGAAGCATGAGGGCATCAGCTATGTGACAGGCAAAAGCTGGTTCTTCCGTCAGCAAGAGTTCGGCATGCTACCGATGGTTTACGGCAGCGTGATGGTCGCGGCTGTGGCCCTCATCATCGCCGTGCCCTTAGGACTCGGCACCGCCATCTTCACCTCAGAGTTCTTGCCGTCACGCGTGCGCTTGGTGGTGAAGCTCATCGTGGAACTGCTCTCCGGCATCCCTTCCGTGGTGTACGGGCTGCTGGGCATTCTCTTCCTGCGGAACTGGGTTTACGACATGCTGGAGCGTTTCGAACCGTTGAATGGCGATACTCTCCTCACCGCGGGTCTCCTCCTCGCCGTGATGGTGCTGCCCACCATCATGACTCTCGCCGATGATGCCTTGCGCGGTGTCTCCGTGAATCAACGCCTCGCCGCGCGCGGCCTTGGCCTCACGCAAACGGAAACCATCTTCTCCATCGTCCTTCCGCAAGCCGCTCCCGGCCTCATGTCCGCCGTGTTGCTCGGTTTGGGCCGTGCCTTGGGTGAAACGATCGCCGTATTCCTCGTCGTGGGCCGTCAGGATAATCAATGGCCTGACCCGATCTACTCCATGCGCCTGCTCATCGAATCCGGCCAGACACTGACGAGCAAGTTGGGCAGCTCTGAAACGAACATCGCTTACGGCGATCCGCTGCATTGGGCCGCGATGGTGGGCTTAGGCTTGATTCTTTTGCTCATGACCGCCGCCATCACCTGGGTCGGAATCCGCCTTGGCAAAGGAAAGGATGGCCATGCGTAAACTCCGCCATCGCCTGTTTTGGCTGCTCACCGCGTTTTGCGCGTCGTTGGCCTGTGGCATATTGCTGTTGCTGGTCGGGGCGATCGCTTTCCGCGGCTGGCCGGCCATCAGTTGGAACTTCTTCACGGAACAGATTCGGTTGGTCGGTGCGTCCGGCGGCATCTTCTACAATCTTATCGGCACGCTCATCCTCATCACCACCGCGTTGGTTACCTGTCTGCCTATCGCCTTTGGCATCGGCTTGTTATGCGGCGTTTATCAACGCCAGCACAAATGGCGCAGCCACCTCATGATGCTGCTCTATCTCCTGAACGGTGTGCCTTCGATCCTGTTCGGCCTCTTCGGTTTGATCGTATTCGTGAAGTTCTTTGGCTGGGGCAAGTCCTGGCTCTCCGGCGGCATTCTTCTCGGCATCATGATGCTGCCCACAGTGACCGTTGCGTTCATCGAACGCATCGAAGGCCTGCCCGCAAAATATTTTGAAGCAGCCAAGGGGCTGGGACTGACGACTACTCAAGTCGTTTGGTCGGTGATCATCCCGCAAAGCCTCAGCGGTTTGATCACCGGCTCGCTTTTAGGTCTGGTGCGCGCCGCCACAGAAACCGCACCCATCATGTTCACCGCCACGGTATTCGCTGGAGCCACGGTGCCACACGGCGTCAAAGAAAACCCCGTGCTCTCGCTGCCGTATCACATCTTCATCCTCGCGCAGGACTCGTTTGATCCGGCCGTGGGTGCGAAGATCTGGGGCACGGCCTTGGTGCTTGTTGGCCTCGCATTACTGCTTAGTCTGCTCGCGTTGCCTTTGCGTCTGCGCATCCACGAAGAAGCCCGTCACCATTGATCTGATGTCTGCCTCCGCTCCATCTGCTGAATCCACGCCGGTCATGTCGGTGCGCAACCTCAGCGTCATCGCCGGACAAAAGACGCTGGTGCAAGACGTCAGCTTCATCGTGCCGCCCAAGAGTGTCGTCGGTTTCCTCGGACCTTCTGGCGCGGGCAAGACGACCTTGCTCAAGAGTCTCAATCGCCTGCTGGACCTGAATCCGAATTTCCGCGTGCAAGGTGAAGTGCTGCTCGATGGCCAATCCATCTACGCGCCCGAAGTTGACCCTGATGCCCTGCGCGTGCGCATCGGCATGCTCTTCCAACAACCGGTCGTTTTCCCCAAAAGCATCTACGACAACGTGACCCTTGCCGTGAAACATCTCGGCCAAGTGCCGCGTAGCGAATGGCCCGCCGTCGCCGAACGCGCTCTCCGTGAAGCCGCTTTGTGGGATGAGGTGAAAGATCGTCTGAAAGATTCCGCCCTGCGCCTCTCCGTGGGCCAGCAACAGCGTCTCTGCCTCGCCCGCACGCTGGCCTCGCAACCGGAAGTCATCCTCATGGATGAACCCACCAGCGCCCTTGATCCGCGTACCTCGGCAGCGATCGAGGAACTCATCCTGCAGCTCAAGACAAAGCACGCCATCGTCATCGTCACGCACAATCTCACCCAAGCCCGCCGTCTCACGAATACGGTTCTGAGGCTTGCGGTCAAAGACGGCATTGGTCGTGTCGTCGCTTGCGGACCGGCAGCCAGTGTGCTGGCTGAGGCGTGATCACCCGGGCCGCTGCACAATTCCTTTGACGCGCTCAGCCACCCAAGCTTTGTAAATTGCTGTGACATAGAGGCCATAAGCCAGATGGGTCACCAGCACGCGCGGCTCGTTACCTTCATAGGCAGGCAGGGTGAAATGGACGACCAGCCAGTTTACCAGATAACAGACCCCGCCTGCCAGACTGCCGATCAAGACACCCCGCCACACACGCCAATACCTTGATACGGCGATGATCGGAAAGGCATAGAGCACGGCCATCAGGAAATGCATGATCGGCCCCAGCATGGAGAAACTTTCCCCATCCCAATTGGTTGAACGTCCCATGGCGGCGGAGGAAAAGGAATTTAAACCCGCCCACGGAAGACCTTGCGGCAGAAATAGCAAGATGGCTCCGGCAATCCATCCGCTGTAAAAGACCAACAAAGGCCGCCAGGGATTGGCCTGGGACCATTGCGTCAGGCCGGTTTGTTTTTCGGCAGTTTGCATACCCTCCACTACCAGCCTGAAACATGCCAGCTTTGGGGCGGGCTGGCGGCGCCATCCACGAAGGGATTCGCAAAGTCGGCCTCCTTTAAAAAGAGGGCGCTGTTCCGGTATAAAAACCGATAGCGAAAAGTGCCGGGACAAGCACGGCACACTGCAAGCTGCATAAGTCGCATGAAGAACTTCCTGCGCGATAACGGGCTGTCCCTTGTGCTTGCAGCCATATTTCTGCTTTTGCTGGCGGGACAGGCATTCACCGGTTGGCACGTTTACAATGAAGAAGAGCTGGAACACGGTTCGAACGCACTTTCTTTGAGAGATTATCTCGGCACCGGTCATTTCATGGAATCAGTATTCGAGAATTGGGAGAGCGAGTTCTTGCAAATGGCCGCGTATGTAGTGCTCACGGCATTCCTTTTTCAGAAGGGTTCGGCGGAATCAAATGATCCAGAAGGGGAAGAATCCGAAACACAACTGTCTACCCACACACCACGCCCCTTGCTGAAAGGCGGATGGAAACTTAAATTATATGAACACTCGTTGTCCTTGGCGCTCTTAGGACTCTTCGCAGTATCTTTTATTGGACATCTCTTAGGCGGAGCGCGCCTTCACAACCAAGAGAATCTTCAGCACGGGAAAGCATCGATTTCGGTGGGGCAATATCTGGGCAGTTCACAATTCTGGTTCGAATCCTTTCAAAACTGGCAGAGTGAATTTCTCGCCGTACTCGCGATCGTGGTGCTCTCCATCTGGCTTCGTGAGAAAAATTCGGCGGAATCCAAGGAAATGACCGCCCCACACAGTTCCACCGGAAAGTAAAATTTTGATTATGCTCTTAGTTCCTCACTCAGAAACGGGGTTTGCAACCCAGTGGAACAGGTCCGTTTGTCAGCTTATTGGTGAGTCTCGTTTAGACACTGAACTGAACCCAAACAACTAAACCAATCCCACATTATGGAAAACGAACTGAAAGAACTCTTCATCGAAGAACTCGCCGACATGCTGCACGCCGAGAAGCAACTCACCAAGGCATTGCCGAAACTGGCGAAGGCCGCTGACAGTGATGAACTCCGTGAGGCATTTGAATCGCATCTCGAAGAAACCGAGACGCACATCTCGCGCATCGAACAAGTCTTCGAGATGTTGGAAAAACCGGCCAAAGCCAAGAAGTGCCCGGCAATGGAAGGTCTCGTGAAAGAAGGCGCGGAAGTGATCGAAGAACACAAAGGCTCTCCGGCCATTGATGCGGCATTGATTGCGGCAGCACAGAAGGCGGAGCATTACGAGATCGCCTCCTACGGCACACTGTGTGCGTGGGCAGAAATGCTAGAGCTGGAAGATGCCGTGGATCTGCTGAAAGAAACGCTCGACGAGGAGAAGGCGGCTGACGAGAAGCTGACGGAACTCGCCGAGTCTCTGGCCAATGCGAAGGCGGAATCCTCGGAATAAATTCATCTCTGTCCGGGCGTGATACCTTTCACGCCCGGACAGAGGCTCGTATCCTAATCGGACATCGCTCCAATATCTCACTCACCCTTTCTCAAATTTTTATGGCCATTTCTCCTCGCGAAACTGAACCCGCTGTCAAAGATCAGAAAGGCGTGAAAGTCATGCGCGCCATCACCATCCAATGTCCGGCGGATGCGTTGTATAGTTTCTGGCGGCAGGTGGAAAATCTTCCTCTCATAATGCATCACCTTGTCTCTGTGAAACAGATCTCGGCCAGGGAATCGCATTGGGTGGCCAAAGCGCCGATGGGCAAAACGGTGGAATGGGATGCGGAGATCATCAACGAAACGCAGGGCAGAATGATCGCATGGCGCACGAAGGAGGGTGAAACTCCAGCACATGCCGGCACGGTGAGGTTCGATCCGGCTCCGGGAAATCAGGGAACGGAGGTGCGTGTGACGCTCGAGTATGATCCACCAGGCGGCAAACTCGGGGCTCTCGTAGCCAAGCTGTTTGGAGAAGAACCGGCAGAACAGATTTCGGACGATCTGCATCGTTTAAAGGCACTGTTGGAAACCGGTGTCATTCCCACCACCAAAGGGCAGCCAGTGGGCTGCAAACAAAAAGAGAAAAACAAACAATCCTGAGAATTTTATAAAATTATGAAAGCTGTCTGCTGGTATGGAAAACGTGATGTGCGTGTGGAGACGGTGGATGATCCCTCGTTACTCAATGAACAGGATGCCATCGTCCGCGTGACTTCCACCGCAATCTGCGGCTCGGATTGTCATCTTTATAACGGTTACATCCCGACGATGGAGGAAGGTGACATCCTCGGGCATGAGTTCATGGGCGAGGTTGTGGAAACCGGCAAGGAAGTTAAGCGCTTGCGGGTGGGTGACCGCGTCGTGGTGCCTTTCACGATTTCATGCGGGCGTTGCCATTATTGCCAAAAAGGATTGTGGTCTTGCTGCGAAAACTCAAATCCGAATGCGCGTATCGCAGAGAAGATGAATGGTTATTCAGGCGCAGCGGCTTTTGGGTATTCACATATGATGGGTGGATACGCCGGTGGACAGGCGCAATTCGTGCGCGTGCCTTACGCTGATTATGGCCCGATCAAGATCACCTCCGACCTGAAGGACGATCAGGTATTGTTCCTTTCGGATATTTTTCCTACCGGCTACATGGCCGCGGAAGTGTGCGACATCAAACCCGGTCAAGTGGTGGCTGTGTGGGGTTGTGGGCCAGTCGGACAATTCGTGATCCGTAGTGCGATTTTGCTGGGTGCAGAAAAGGTCATCGCCATCGACCGCGAGCCTGTTCGCCTAAAGATGGCGGAGGCGGGCGGAGCGACGGTGATCTCTTCGGACGATGATGTGCATGAGATGTTGAATCACATGACGGCAGGGCGTGGACCGGATGCGTGCATCGATGCGGTGGGGTTGGAATCGCATGGTTCGACTTACGATGCGGTGAAGCAAACGCTGAAGCTGGAGAATGACCGTCCATACGTTTTGCGACAGGCTTTGCGGGCGTGTCGCAAAGGCGGTGTCGTTTCGATTCCCGGTGTGTATGGCGGGTTCATAGATAAGGTGCCATTTGGTGCGGCGTTTGCGAAAGGGTTGACGCTGAAGATGGGGCAGACGCATGTACAACGGTATCTCGCTCCCCTGCTACAACTCATCGAAGATGGAAAAATCGATCCATCCTTTGTGATCTCGCATCACATGCCGTTACGGGAAGCGCCAGCGGCATATGATATCTTCACAGAGAAGAAAGAGGATTGTACGAAGGTGGTGCTGAATCCGAACGAAGGGTGAAAGAGACAGGAGAACGGCATTGCTGCTGCGCGGATATTTGAGGGAGACTACGAGGAGAGGCACGATTACGAAAAGGTGCCGTTAAAATCCCTTTACCCACTTCAACGCATTGCTATTTTGGACCGATAGTCACTATGCGTATCAAATTGCGTTCCTCACTGGTTGCAGCAATGCTCGCCCTGCTGGCAGGCGTCACTTCACTACCTGGCCAACAGCAACCACCCGCCCAGCCAAAACAGCAGCCGAAGCAGCAACCCAAACAACAGCCCAAGGGACCGCCGCGCGCTCCAGACCGGGGCATTGAGACACCTGCCGCAGTGAGGATTGCGCTGGGGCCGAAAGTCGTGGCACTGGGCAAGGACATCGAGGCTCTCAAGCTGGAACTGCAATCCAAGCCCGAGATGCTGGATCTCCTGCCCGATGTGCAGATCTACTACCTCGCCGCTTACAACGCGCTCATGCAGGATCTCTTCTACAACACGAACGAATTCGCCATCGCCACCGCCATGGTGAACTTCGGCAACTATCGCGCGAAGCAATTGCGCGAGGGCAAACCCGGCTGGATCCATTCCACGGGCCTTGTGGTACGCGGTTACGTCTCACGCGTCGACGGCTCAGTGCAGCCGTACGGCCTTGAGATCCCCGCAACCTATTCTCCTGAAAACAAGGATAAGAAGTTCCGCCTCGATTACTGGTTCCACGGTCGCGACAGCAAGTTGAGCGAAATGAAGTTCATCAATGAACGCCAGACGCGTTACGGCCAGTTCAAGCTGAACGACGGCTTCGTGCTGCAACCTTACGGCCGTCATAATAACGGCTCGCGCTTCGCCGGTGAGACGGATGCCTTTGAAGCTCTCGCTGCGGTGAAGAAGCATTATCCGATCGATGACGACCGCATCAGCGTGCGCGGTTTCTCGCTCGGCGGCGGCACCACGTGGCATCTGGCCACGCATCATGCAGGTGATTGGTTCGCCGCCGCTCCGGGCGCGGGTTTCTCGGATACGGAGCAATTCCTGAAAATTTACCAGCGGGAGCCGAAGCCGACATGGTTCGAGGAAAAACTCTGGCGCATGTATGATTCCGTGACCGTGCCGGGCAATCTCTTCCAATGCCCCACCATCGCCTACAGCGGCGAGAAAGACGGTCAAAAGCTCGCAGCAGACCTCATGGAAGCGGCGATGGCCAAAGAAGGCCTGAAGCTCACGCACGTCATCGGCAAGGACATGGGTCATCGCTACGACACCAACTCCATCGCCGAGATCAGCAAATGGATGGATGAAAAAGCGGTGAAAGGCCGGGAGATCACTCCAAAAGAGATCCGCTTCACCATCTACACGCTGGCTTTCAACGAAATGAAATGGATCACCGTGGACCGTCTCACCCAGCATTGGGAGAAAGGCCAGATCAACGCGGTGGTGAACAGCCCGTCCTCCGTGCAGATAAAGACGGATGGCATCGGCGCGTTCACCATCAACATGCCCGCAGGCCAGCCTCTCGTGAGCGGCACACCGAAGGTTCAGGTGGATGGCAAGGACTTTACAGCCACAGCCGTTGGTGCAGACAAATCCTGGAAGGTGCCTTTCTACAAATTGAACGGCCAATGGCAAATGGGGGTCATGCCGGAAGCCGGCCTCGTGAAAAAGCATGGCCTGCAGGGTCCGATCGACCATGCGTTCATGGACAGTTTCATCTTCGTCGTGCCCACCGGTCGCACCACCAACTTCAAGTTCAGCGCCTGGCAGGCCGCCGAGTTTCGTGACGCCACCAACCAGTGGTGGATGCAGATGCGCGGAGTTGCCCGCATGAAACGGGACACCGACCTGACAAACGAGGACATCGCGAACAACCACCTCATCCTCTGGGGCGACGCGCAGAACAACAAGGTGATCGGAGACATCGCCAGCAAACTGCCCATCACCTGGAACGCCAAGGAGATCAAACTCGGCAGCAAGACCTTCTCCGCCGAGACCCACGCTCCCGTGCTGATCTACCCGAACCCGCTAAATCCCACCCGTTACATCGTACTGAACAGCAGCTTCACCTTTGCCTACGCCGGCATGTCGAACAACTGCAACCAGTACCCCCGCCTGCCGGACTGGGCGGTGCTCGACATGGCAGCAGAGAAAGAGAAGCGTCATCCCGCTGGCGTGACCTATGCCGGGTTCTTCGATGAGCAATGGAACTTGGTGGAAAGACCGGAATGAGCGGGTGGAAACGGAAAAGTACGATTTGGAAGGAAAGCGGTGGCAACCACCCACTTTCTTGACTTGCCTTCGCCCGTTCAATACGGTTCGCAGGATGACAAAACGGCCTGTATGTCTTTTAGTGTTGCTGGTGGGTCTCGTGGCATTTCCCCACGTCTCCCCCGCGCCGTTGATTTACCGCCCTGGTGAAGGTTGGGTCTATGAAGCCGTCGGCCAGGAAGGCAAATGGATCCGTGGCCGCGCCAAGGACCAGCTAACCGTCGCGCAGGAAGCCTTTGATAGCAAAGACTATAAGAACGCGATGAAGGCAGCCAAGCGCACCGTGAAACAGTGGCCGCTTTCCGACTACGCGCCCGATGCGCAATACATCATAGGCCGTTCCTACGAAGAACGGAAATCCGATGAAAAAGCCTTCAAGGAATACCAGAAACTCATCGAGAAATACCCGAAATACGCCAAATACGACGAAGTGTTGAAACGCCAGTATGAGATCGCCCAGCGCTTCCTTGGCGGGCAATGGTTCAAGCTCTGGGGCACCATCCCGCTGTATCCTTCCATGGATAAAACGGCGGAGATGTATGAGAAACTGATCAAGAACGGTCCATACAGCGAAGTTGCCCCACAGGCACAGATGGACATCGGCACCGCCAAGGAAAAACGCGAAGACTTCGTCGACGCAGTGAAGGCATATGAAAAGGCGGCGGACCGCTACAATGACCGCCCAGCCGTCGCCGCTGATGCTCTCTACAAGGCCGGTCTAGCCTATCAAAAGCAGGCCAAGACGGCGGAATACGATCAAAGCGCAGCCGCCCAAGCCATCGCCGTACTGACTGATTTCATGGCCCTCTACCCGGAAGACGCCCGCATCCCGGAAGCGCAAAAAATCATCGAAGACCTCCGCACCGAACAGGCTCGCGGCAATTTCAAAGTGGCCAAGTTCTACGAAAAAGCCCACCGTTACGAAGGCGCACTCGTTTACTACAACGAAGTCATCCTGCGCGACCCGAATTCCGAGCACGCCGCCGAGGCCAAAGAACGCATCGAAGTCCTGAAGAAGCGCATCGAAGCCAAGAAAGAGCAATAAGATCATGCTGCGCCTCGTTTTTTCCTGCCTGGCCGCGCTGCTCCTCAGCGGATGCGCGGGTTATCAGCTTGGTCCCACCAACGGGACCAAGGCAGGGGAAAAGTCCATTGAAGTACAATTTTTCCAGAACAAGACCGGTGAACCCCGGTTGATTGATGCGGTCACCGGCTCTTTGCGCAAGGTCATCCAGCAGGACGGCACCTATAAACTCGATACTCGGGGTGAAAGCGACGTCGTCCTCACTGGCAGCTTGATAAAATACGATCGCGGTGGCGTCACCTTCCAACCCTCGGACATCCGCACAGTTCGTGATTACAACGTCACCCTCACTGCCCGGGTACAAGCCCGCGAACGCAGCACCGGCAAAGTCATCCTGGACCGCGTGATCACCGGACGCGCCACCTTGCGGGCCGGTTCCGACCTCGCCAGTGCCGAACGCCAGACCCTGCCCAACCTCGCCGAAGATCTGGCCCGCAACATCACCACCTACTTGGTTGATGGCACTTGGTGAGGCCAACTCCTTCGACCTGACTTTTACGTATTTTTACGGGTTTTCCTGCCAAACTCCGGCCTTGTAACCCACCAAAGCCAGGTCACATAATCTCCCCCACGGAATGGAGGGGTGGCTAACGAGAGAAAACTGCCATGCCGGTCAGTTCTGTGCTATGATAGGGCCAATTTGCCTTCCAAGACACAGCTGCCAGGTATACTATCCGGCAATCCAGCCGATATAAATGTGGCCTTAACCTCAGGTTTTACCATGCAACGCGCCCTCACCATGTTACGCGCCCGGCTGCTGCCCTGCATCACCTTGCTGGGGGTGGCTTCCATCTTTAGTGGAACGCTGGCCGCTGCAGACACTCCGCTCGCCACCAACCAGCTCACCAGCCTCTCACTTGAGCAGTTGATGTCCATCGAGGTCACCTCCGTCTCCAAACATGCCGAACCGGTAGCCAAAGCACCCGCTGCCATCCACGTGCTCACAGGAGATGACATCCGGCGTTCCGGCGCGACGAGCATTCCCGAGGCCCTGCGCATGGTTCCAGGTATCAATGTCTCCCAAATCAATCCCGGCAACTGGGCCATCAGTTCCCGTGGGTTCAACGGTCGCTTTGCCAGCAAGCTGCTCGTCATGATCGATGGCCGCAGCGTTTACACCCCGCTTTTCTCAGGCGTTTACTGGGATGTGCAGGATACCTTGCTGGAAGACATCGAACGCATCGAAGTCATCCGCGGTCCAGGCGCCAGCCTCTGGGGTGCCAATGCCGTGAACGGTGTGATCAACATCATCACCAAGGACGCCTTCGATACCCAAGGCGGCATGCTTTCCGGCGGAGGCGGCTGGGAAGAGACCGCCTTCGGTGCCGTCCGCTACGGCGGCAAATTGAACGAACACACCGCCTATCGTGCCTTTGTGAAATACAACCAGCGCGATGACACCCAGTTCGCCATGGACGGCACAGACATATGGCGCGGCGGTTATCGCGTGGACTGGCGCCCGCAACCCGGCTCTTCCGGAATGTTGCAAAGCGAACTCTATGCCGGTGATACCGCTTCTGGCACCGGCGTCGGCATGTCCACCGTCGCGGGCGGTCACGCCTTGGCCCGTTGGGATCGTGAACTCGGCGCTGATTCCACCCTGCGTCTTCAAACTTGGTTCGACCGCACGGAACGCGTCTTCGACATCGTCACCGAGTATCGGAACACGTTCGATCTCGAAGCCCAGCACCAGTTCCTGCTGGGCGAAAAAAACCGCCTAGCCTGGGGTGCGGGCTACCGCTTCACCAGTGACCAAACGTTCGGCTCGCCACAACTCACCTTCGCACCCGCAGAAGTTGACGATCACCTGGCCAGCTTCTTTGTGCAGGATGAAGTCACCCTCCTGCCGGACAAACTTTCCTTAACCTTCGGCAGCAAGCTGGAGCATAACCAATATACCGGTTTAGAGGTGCAGCCCTCCGCCCGTCTAAGCTGGCAACCTTACACCCATCACAGCCTTTGGGCCTCTGTGTCCCGTGCTGTTCGCTCACCTTCCCGTGCAGAGACTGATGTCACTGCCGTCAGTGGTGGTCCCCCGGGTCTTACCACAGTTGTGCGCGGCGCCCCAATGCAGTCTGAGGAACTGCTCGCCTTTGAACTTGGCTGGCGCGCCCAGCTGCATCGCACATTCAGCACGGACTTGGCACTATTTTACAATGACTATGACCGGCTGCGCGCCTTTGACTTCACCTTCACACCCGTGCCGCCCACTGCCACGTTCTCAGTGAATAACGCCATGGACGGCCACACCTATGGCGGCGAACTGTCTCTGAACTGGCAGCCGGTCTCCTGGTGGCGCTGGCAGGCCAGCTATACCTTGCTGCAGATGCATCTGCGCAATGGCCTCGTTTTACCTGACGCCACTTTCTACTACCGGGCGGAAGACAATCCGCAGCAACAGATCCATCTGCGCTCCAGCCTGGACCTGCCGCATGGTTTTGAATTCGACACCCAGCTCTACTACCAGGATTCACTGCCCGGTTTGGGTGTGCCTGCCTATGCACGGCTGGATTTCCGACTCGGCTGGAAACACCGTGACCGCTTTGAAGCCAGCATCGTCCTTCAAAACGCGCTGGACCCCCAACACCGTGAGTATGGCAACGCTTCCATGGTCGTCTCCTCGGAAATCCAGCGGACGCTGTATGGCAAGCTGACCTGGCGCTTCTAAAAATGCTGTCGTTCAGCTCCATATCACAGCATCTCCGCCGGAGCTTTTTCCGGCTGCAGTTCGCGCTTGCCCTGTTGTTCACCAGCGCCAGCTCCCTCCGCGCTGCTGAACCCACCGAGTATGAGATCAAGGCGGCCATGATCTACCGGCTGGCTCAATTCATGGAGTGGCCTTCCAACCGGTTTGATTCTGCCTCCGCACCCCTCTCCCTGGCCATCATGGGCAAAGATCCCTTTGGCGACTCCATCGACACGGTATTGAAGAATCAAAAAATTGGGGACCGCGACATCCTCATACATCGACTTCCTTCCCATGCTGACAACCGCACCAACCACCACGTGATTTACCTCAGCACCAGCCTTTCCGCCGAGGCCCAAAACATCATCTCCAGTGTACGGACAAACGCCGTGTTCACCGTAGGTGAAGGTGAGGACTTCACCACCCGGGGCGGTCACGCGCGGATCTACCTCGAACAGAAGAAGGTGCGTTTCGAGATAAATATCGCCGCCATGGAACGCAGCGGCTTGAAATTACACTCCCAAGTCATGAAACTCGCCACGCGCATCACGCGCGACGGCAAAGACGTGAAGAAGTAGCGACTCCATGAGCTGGTGGCAAAAACTGGCGCTCCGCCGCAAGCTGACCCTCATCATCATGATGACGGCGCTCACCGCTTTGCTCCTCGCCAGCACCGGATTCATCCTCTACGACATCTCCAATTTCCGCGATGCCATCCAAAACGACCTCACCAGCCTCGCGGACATCACCGGTGCGAACAGCTCTGCCGCCATCACCTTCAATGACGCCGAAGCCGCGGAGAAGGACACCCTTTCCCTCTTGCGTGAACGCCCCCACATCATGGCTGCCATCGTCTACCGTTCCGATGGCACCATCTTCGCCCGCTATATCCGCGGAGATTTGAAGGGCACGTACCGCCCCCCTCAAAGCGTTCCCAATGGCCCCTTGGTATTGCAGGACAGTCTGGGCATCGCCCGCCCCATCAATTATGACAACAAACCCATCGGCAACATCTATCTGGAGACCGATGTGGGTGAACTGGACGAGCGCCTGCGCAACTACGCCGGCATCGTGGTCATCCTGTTGCTCATCTCGGGACTGGTCACCTACCTGCTATCTTCCCGCCTGCAAAATGTCATTTCCCTCCCCATCGTCCAGCTGGAAGACACCGCCCAGAAAGTTGCTGAAAAGAAAGATTACTCCCTCCGCGCCGTGAAGCGGGGCGAGGACGAGATCGGTCGCCTCATCGACCGCTTCAACGAGATGCTGGCCCAGATCCAGGCCCGGGATGAAGCTCTTCAAAAAACGCATGAACAGCTCGAGAAACGCGTCGAGGAACGCACCCGCGAACTCCGTCAGGAAGTCGAAGAACGTGAGCGCGCCCAGCGCCGCATGTCCGAATCCGAACAGCTTCACCGCCAGATGGCGTTGAACGCCAGCGATCTCCTCTACGTGATCCATACGGAAGCCGAAATGGTGGATTACTACGGCCAGGTGGATTACCTGTTGGGCTTTGAAGAAGGCGAGTTCCCCCGCACGCTCTCCGCCTGGCACGAACGCATTCATGATAATGACCGCCCACGGGTGTTGCGTGCCTATCTCACTGCCTGCGAAAACGGCACCCTGTTCGATCAGGATTATCTGATCAAAAACGCCCAAGGGCACTGGCGTTATTGGGCCCAGCGCGGCAAACCCATACGCAATCCCGAAGGCAGGATCTCCCGTTTCGTCGGCGCCTGCTCCGACATCACCGAACGCAAGCGCGCCGAGGATGATCTCCGCCGCAGTGAATCCATTCTCCGCAGCTTCTATGACAGCGCCCCGCTCATGATGGGCGTCGTTGAATTGCGGGGCGAAGACATCTTGCATCTGCGCGATAACATCGCGACAGCGCGATTCTTCGGAGTGACGCCGGAATCGATGGAGAACCGGCTATCCTCCCAACTGGGGGCCAGCCTGCAAACGATCGCCCTTTGGATCAGGAACTACCGCCTCAGCGAGACCACGGCACAACCTTCGCGTTTTGACTTCACCGTGGATAACGCCCGGGGCAAACGTTGGATCTCCGTCACCGTCTCCTTCGTCGGCCGCACACCCGCCGGTCACTCACGCTTCTCTTACGTGGCGGAAGATGTCACTGACCGCCGTGCAGCCGATGAAAAATTCCGCGTGCTCTTCGAGCAATCCTCGGATGCCCACCTTCTCTTCGACGAAAATGGCATCATCGATTGCAACAACGCCGCCATCCAGATGCTCCGGTGCCCGGACAAATCCGCCGTGCTCGCCGTACATCCCGCCACGCTGTCGCCGGAATTCCAACCCGATGGCCGCAGTTCCATGGAAAAGAGCGTGGAGATGGACCGCACCGCCTACGAGTGCGGTTATGCCCGCTTCGAGTGGATGCATCGCCGTATGGATGGTGAGGAGTTCCTCGTGGAAGTCAGCCTCACCCCGGTCATCCTGCATCAAAAACGCGTCATGCTCGTGGTCTGGCACGACATCACCGAACGCAAACGGGCAGAAGAAGCCATGCGCCAGGCCAAGGAAGCGGCGGAAGCGGCGAACGTCGCCAAGAGCCAGTTCCTCGCCACCATGAGCCATGAGATCCGCACCCCGATGAACGGTGTCATCGGCATGACGGACCTGCTCCTGACAACCCGCCTCGATCCCGAACAACGCGACTACGCTGAAACAGTTCGCAACAGTGCCGAAGCCCTGCTGGACATCATCAATGACATTCTTGACTTCTCCAAGATCGAGGCTGGCAAGCTCCATTTCGACAGTGTGGATTTCCAGCTCAACGAAGTCATCGATGGCACCATCGATCTCCTCGCCGAACGGGCCCATCAGAAAAGTTTGGAGCTTCTCTACCTCGTCCACCAAGACTGCTTCGCCGCCTTGCGCGGTGATCCGGGACGCTTGCGCCAGGTCTTGCTCAACCTCATCGCCAACGCCATCAAGTTCACTGAACGCGGCGAAGTGTTCCTCCAGGTCACTCCGGAAACCGAGACGGAAACGACGATGAGCATCCGCTTTGCTGTGACGGATACCGGCATCGGCATTTCCGAGGAAGTTCAAGGCAAACTCTTCCAGCCCTTCACACAGGCGGACAGCTCCACAACCCGCCGCTATGGCGGCACCGGCTTGGGTCTTGCCATCTGCAAACAGCTCGTCGAGATGCTGGGGGGGCACATCGGACTCAACAGCGTGCCCGGCCAAGGCTCGACCTTCTGGTTCACCATCCCGTTTGAGAAACAATCGGCTGATGCCTCGCCTCCGCTGGAAGTCCCGCTGGAACTGGTGGGCCGCCGTGCCTTGGTGCTGAGTGACAATGCCACTCGCCGTCAGGTCATCCATCACTACATCCTCTCCTGGCGCATGCGCAACGGCAGTGCCGCCAGCGCTCAAGATGCCGTCAGCCTCCTTCAACGCGAAGCGGTCGCCGGTCACAAGTTCGATTTCGCCCTGGTGGACCTGCCTGCGACAGAAGCCGTCCGCTTCTCCCGCCAGGTTCGCAGCTTGAACACACTGACCCCACCGCGCCTGGTCTGGGTGGGCAGTACCGGTGAACGCCCCGCAGAAGCCGTGATGCAATCCGAAGGCTGGAGCGCCTCCTTGACCAAACCGGTCAAGCCGCTCGAGCTGCTTGCCTGTCTAAGCCGTCTCTGCGGATCAAATACAACCATCCTGAAAAAAGCGGCTGCCGTGGCAGCTCAAAACGAGCCGGCGGTCCCCCGGCAAAACTTGCGCATCCTGCTGGCCGAGGATAATCCCGTGAACCAGAAGGTCGCCATGAAGATCCTCGGGCGCATGGGTTACGAAGCCGATTACGCAGCCAATGGCCAGGAAGTTCTCTCCGCCATTCAACGGATTCCTTACGATGTCATCCTCATGGATTGCCAGATGCCCGAGATGGATGGCTACGAAGCCACCCGGCGCATCCGCCAAAGCGCCGCCCAAGACGAGCCCAATTTCAGGACGGACTTGAAGAAAGTCTACATCATAGCTCTTACTGCCAATGCCATGGCCGGTGACCGCGAAGCCTGCCTCGCGGCGGGCATGGATGATTACATTTCCAAGCCCATCCGCCGCGAAGACCTGCAAGCAGCCTTGGAACGCACTCCCCGTGTCCTCAAGCCCACAACCGCTGCTGAGGCACCTGTTGCGCGCCTGAATCCGGTGATCATCAACGAACTCCGGAGCTTGAAGGAAGATGATGGCACCGACCCATTGGGTGAAGTCATCCAATCGTTCTTCAACTATTCGCCCAAGATGCTGTTGGATATCCAGTCCAAGACGGCCTCCGGTCAATCGGATGAGATCCGCATGGCTGCCCACTCTCTGAAAGGCAGTGCTGCGAACCTTGGTGCCGAGCGTCTGGCCCGTCTCTGCTCGGAACTGGAAAAGGCGGCCAAGGCCAGTCAGAAAGATCTGTTCATCCCTCTCTCGGTCCAGATCGAGACGGAACTTGCCCTGGTCTGCAAGGAACTGGAACGGGAACGGACAGCCTGAAAGCGGTTCAGGACTTTCCTTCAGCACCTCCGTTTTGACGATTGACTGGCTTTGCCCCTTTGGAGGATTTTATCCCCCTTTGATTATGGCTAAGATTCAGCGTGCATTGCTTTCAGTCTCGGACAAGACGGGCCTCGTGCCCTTCGCCCAAACTCTCGCGGCAGCGGGCGTCCATTTGATCTCCACCGGTGGTACGGCCAAGGCCCTGCGTGATGCAGGCATGACCGTGCAGGACCTCAGCGATTACACCGGCTTCCCTGAGATGCTCGATGGCCGCGTAAAAACGCTGCATCCGAAAGTCCACGGTGGCCTGCTCTACATCCGCGGTAACGCGGAACACGAAGCAGCCGTACAAAAGCACGACATCCAATCTATCGACCTCGTGGTCGTGAACCTCTATCCGTTTGAGGCGACCATCGCGAAGCCGAACGTCTCCCTGCACGATGCCATCGAGAACATCGACATCGGCGGTCCCTCCATGCTTCGCAGTGCCGCGAAGAACCATGACAGCGTGACGGTAGTAACCGATCCTGCTGACTACGCTGAAGTGGCCGAGCAGATCAAGACCACTGGCGGCACCACGCTGGAACTGCGCCGCAAACTCTGTGCGAAGGTCTATGCACGCACCGCTGCTTACGATGCCGCTATCGCCGCGCATCTCGGCAAAGAATTCGGTGTGCAACCCGCTGGTGAATTGCCGAAGGAACTCGTTGTTCGCGCGAATCAGGCGCAATCCCTCCGCTACGGTGAGAACCCGCATCAAAAGGCCGCGCTCTACGGCAAGTTCACGGAATACTTCCAGCAACTGCATGGCAAGGAACTTTCCTACAACAACATCCTCGACCTCACTGCCGCGACGAATCTCATCGTGGAGTTCGAGGGCGAGCAGCCGACGCTGGCCATCCTCAAGCATACGAATCCGTGTGGGGTAGGCCAAGGCAGCAACTTGCGTGATGCGTGGGACAAGGCCTTCGCTACCGATAAACAGGCTCCGTTCGGCGGCATCATCGCCGTGAACCAGCCGCTCGATAAAGCATGTGCCGAAGCCATCGTGGAAATCTTCAGCGAAGTGATCGTGGCTCCTGACTTCACGCCGGAAGCACTTGAAGTATTGCAGAAGAAAAAGAATCTGCGTCTGCTCAAGATCAAGAAGAACCCGGCCACGCCTGCACCATGGGACCTGCGCAGTGTGGGTGCGGAATCGTTCCTCCTCCAAGAGCGCGATCTCAAGATCACGCGCGCGGCCGACCTCAAAGTCGTTACGAAACGTCAGCCGACCGAAGCTGAATTGAAGGCCATGCTCTTCGGCTGGCGCGTGGTGAAGCATTTGAAGTCCAACGCCATCGTGTATGTCGGCAGTGACCGCACGCTCGGTGTGGGTGCAGGCCAGATGAGCCGCGTGGATTCCAGCCGCATCGCCGTGTGGAAGGCAGGCGAAGCCGGATTGCCTCTCCAAGGCAGCGTGGTGTGCAGTGATGCCTTCTTCCCTTTCCCGGATGGCCTGATCGCCGCCGCGAATGCGGGTGCAACAGCCGCCATCCAGCCGGGCGGTTCTGTGAAGGACGCCGAAGTGATCGCCGCTGCCGATGAGCGCGGCATCGCCATGGTGTTCACCGGCGCACGCCATTTCCGCCACTAAGAAGTTACGTAAACTCTCCAGCCCGGCTCAGAACGAGCCGGGCTTTTTCATTTTCATGATTTAGGCTTGCTGCCAAAGGCCGAATCGGGTTCACCAAAGGCATGCAACTCATCTCCCGCCGTCAGGCTATAGCCGGCATGGCCGCCACCGCGTTCGCCGCAAATTTCATTTCTCTTTCCGCCGCTGAATCCGCTGTGCCCACGCGCACGCTTGGTCGCGTCTTCGAAAAGATAAAGAAGGGCGAGACGACAACCATCGCTTACTTCGGCGGCAGCATCACCGCGGCACCGGGTTATCGGGTAAAGACGTTCAAATGGTTCAAGGACACCTTCCCTCAAGCTAAACTCGTGGAAGTGAATGCCGCCATCGGCGGCACCGGCAGCGATCTCGGTGCGTTCCGCTGCGGCACTGATGTGGTATCAAAGAAACCTGATCTCGTTTTCGTGGAGTTCAATATCAATGACGGCAGTCCCACGAATGAGTTCCGTAAGGCAACGATGGAAGGCATCGTGCGGCAATTGTGGGCCTCAGAATCCAAACCCGAGATCGTCTTCCTCTACACTACGAGCCGCGATTTGAACAACGCACGCGGCAGTCATCCCGCCGTGGCGAAACATTACGGCATCCAGGACATCGACCTGCAACCCGCGCTCATCGCCGCGCTGGATCGCACTGATTTGCCAAAGCCGACTGAAGCGCAATTGGCAGACAAGAAGTTCAATTGGAACGCCAAAGGCCAAGTATTCATGGGCGACTCCGTGCATCCGAACGATCTCGGTCACACCATCTACGCAGACACCATCATCGCGTATCTCAAAACACAGGTAGATGCCAAACCCTCACCCACGCCCAAGCTCGGTGCTACGCTCGTTAGTGAAGAATTTGCCCACGCCACAATGATCCCCGCGAACAAGGCCAAGCTCACCGGCAACTGGGAAGTGCTCGAACCTTCAAAGCAAGGTCTGCTCGCCCGTTACACGGATGGCACCATCAATGCCCGCGGACCCGGCGATGCCTTGGAGTTTGAGTTTGAAGGCACCGCCATCGGCTTGTTCCTCAATGTGCAAAAAGACGGTGGCAAATTCGAATGGAGCATCGATGACGGCGTGAGTGAACCTTGGGATCATGCCTACGGTGGTCCAAAAGGTGCGAAGAAAGCCAAGAGCGACACCGCTCCCGGCCCCTACTTCGCCCGCAATCATTACGCCATGCTCTCCTGCGGTCTGAAACCCGGAAAACACACCTTGAAGATCAAAGTGCTGGAAGAACGCGACAAGACCAGCGAAGGCAACCGCCTGCTCATCGGTTACTTCCTCGTCGCCGGGAAAAAGTAAGCGCGTTTATTTCGCCTTCGCCTTGGCGTCCAACTCAGCGAACGTGAACCGCACACTCACAATGTACGGTTCCTCGTTCGGCATCCAATGCCCGTAGGTCGTGGTCACGAAAGTGCCATCCGGTAATAGCTCCACACCAGGATAAGCGCAATCCATGCCCTTATGATTGTCCATGAGCCGCACGCGATACTGGCCTTCGCGGCCTTTCACAATGTCCTCATAAGTCCCCACCCAACCGACCCAATCGCCCTTGGTCGGACTTTCCAGTGTGGTATCACGGAAAGAGATGAAGAGTCGGCCATCAGGACCATACTTGGCCGTGTGCCGGTCACCGGTCAAAGCTCCGGGTAATTCCCGCGGCTCCGTCCAAGTCCTGCCTTCATCATTACTGAAGACCACGAAGGAATTGAGCTTACGGGAGTTTTCACGCAACAAGACAGCGATCTGTTTACCATCGGGTGAACGTAGAGAACCCGGCTCACACAAATAGGCTGTCGGATGCGTGGCGATGATTTGCGGCAAGCTCCAAGTGAGTCCACCGTCTCTTGAGAGTGTCTTAAAAACATAAGCAGTCTGCCCCTGTTTCTTATCGGAGTAGCCCCAGAAGCGAGCATCGTCATGAAAGAGCGCCATATACGTGCCACCTTGGAGCAGTTGCATGGTGCCCATGGCCACGATGCCACCATAGGCGCCGATCGATTTAAGCTCCGTCCACGTTCCACCATCATCTTCGGAATACGCCATGCGGATGGTCTCTCCGGGAAACTTCGTCTGACGTCCGGCGAACATCAGAATGCGTTTCTTGCCTTTGGCATCGATTGTACGAAACAGCGTGGGTGTTTCCTTCGATGTCACCCAGCTCTCGGGTGTCGGCAAGCGCTCTGACCACGTCAACCCACCATCCGTGCTGCGCTTATACATGATCGGGCCGCTGCCATGACCTTTCGGATACACGATGAGCATGGTCTTGTTATCCTCCAGCAAGAGAGTGGTGGGATGGCCCAGATACTGGCCCGGCTCACGATCTACCAAGACTTGCCTCTGCGTTTCCGTAGACAGATCGATCACCGGAATGGAGTAACCGCGCGGCAGAGCTGGTTCCGCCGCTGACAGAACAGTGGCGAGCAAGGGGAGCAAAACACAGCCACGGATGAGGTGTTTCATGGCTGGATCAAATCACAACCCGCATCGAAAAGAAATGCCGCACCGCTGGTCACAAGGGCTTACCAGGCTCTTTCTGAAAATGACCAATGACTAAATCCGAATGACGAAGGAATGAGTAAATGACAAATGCTTAAGTGCGGACTTCATCCAGAGACTGTGAGTAATCAATTAAGCAGCATCCCTCCATTGGTCATTTTGCATTCCTTCGTCATTCGGATTTAGTCATTGGGCATTCAATCAAAGGTCTTACTTTTCCACGAACGATATGCTATCGTTTAAACATGATCATCGGCGTCCCCCGGGAAATCAAAACAAAGGAGTTCCGCGTCGGCCTGCTACCTTCAGCGGCCTATCAACTCATCAAACGTGGTCATGAAGTCGTCGTGGAACGCGGTGCTGGATTAGGCACCGGTCATGCCGATACGGATTATGAAAAAGCGGGCGCACGCCTCGTGGACGACCACGCTGATGTCTTCCGCCAGGCCGAACTCATCGTGAAAGTAAAAGAGCCGCAGCCCTCCGAAATCCCCCTGCTGCGCAAAGGCCAGATGCTCTTTACTTACCTGCATCTCGCCGCCAGTAAAGAGCTGACGGAAGGATTGCTGAAATCCGATGTCACCGGCATCGCCTATGAAACCATCAATGTACGCGGACGCTTGCCGTTACTTGAGCCGATGAGCGAGATCGCCGGTCGCATGTCTGTATTGGTTGGTGGCTATTTCCTCTCCAAACATCGCGGTGGCAATGGCGTGTTGCTCAGCGGTGTGGCGGGTGTGTTGCCGGGTAAAGTTGTGGTGATCGGTGGTGGCACTGCCGGTATCAATGCCGCGCGTATGGCTACGGGTCTGGGCGCGGATGTGACCATCCTCGAAGTCGATCTGGAGCGCATGCAATACCTCGACATCACGTTGCACACCGCGCACACGCTCTATTCCAGTGAAGCCCATCTCATGGAGCTTCTGCCCAGCGTGGACTTACTTGTGGGTGCTGTTCTCGTTCCCGGAGCAAAAGCCCCGAAGCTCATCCGGCGCGACATGCTCCAGCGCATGCGCCCCGGCAGTGTGCTGGTGGATATCGCCATCGATCAAGGCGGCTGCGCGGAGACTTCCCGCCCCACCACTCATGATGATCCCGTATATGTGGAGGAAGGCGTGATCCACTACTGTGTCGCGAACATGCCTGCCGCCTATGCCCGCACCGCCACCCAAGCGCTCACCAATGTCACCTATCGCTACGTGGAGATGCTCGCCGATCACGGCCTCGCCGAAGCCTGCAAACTCCAACCCGCACTAAAAGGCGGTATCAACGTGATGGATGGACAACTCACCTGTCAGGCTGTCGCGAACGCACACGGGATGAGATGGACTGAAGCATTTGTTTGATTATAAGGGAATAGTTGCACTCAACGGCATACCTTAAGATACAAGAACCCGCCCATTCCAAAATTTGAGGCAAAAAGGTCTTGCGCGTTACTATTATTGTATGCACAAAAACGCATATGTCATTTATCTCCCGTCTCTTGCCGCGCTTTCGTCGTCCTGCCTTGGGACTGATTTTAGCCGGATGCGCTTCTGCGGCCCAGGCCCAAACCGCCGCCAACACCAGCACGAATTCACCCACCGAACTGCCACCGGTGACCATCACCGCGCAGAAGAAAGTGGAGAACGTGCAAAGCTCCGCCGTCAGCGTGGCCGCTGTGCCCCAGGACGTCTTGGAGATGACGGGAGCCCGTTATGTGAACGACGCAGCGGCGATGGCTCCGAACACATTCGTCACCGAATTCAGCGCCCGCAAGCTCAGCAATCCTCGTTTCCGCGGCATCGGCTCCAGCCCGAATAATCCGGGCATCACCACCTACATCGATGGCGTGCCGCAACTGAATGCCAACACCTCCAGCCAGGCGCTGCATTACATCGATCAATTGGATTTTGTGCGTGGTCCGCAGGGAGCGCTCTATGGTCGCAATACCATCGGCGGTCTTATCGATATCCGCAGTCTGAAACCTTCGCTTATGGAATGGAGCAGCGGGGTTCAGGCCACATATGGCAACTATGATTACAAGGATGTCCGTCTCGATTTCGGCGGTCCCATCAGCCAGGACAAAGTGGGCTTGAGCCTCTCCGGTGGTTACTCCGGCCGCGAGGGTTACACGCAGAATGTCGCCACGGGTGCAGACATCGACAACCGGGAAGCCGTTTTTGGCAAAACTCAGTTGCTTTACGCTCCGCATGAGAATTGGGAAGTGCGTCTGATCCTGACCGGTGAAAGCACCAATGATGGTGACTACGCCTTAGGCGATCTGTCCTCCCTTCGTGCCAATCCACATCAGGTGAACCGTAACGCGGACGGTTCCACAGAGCGTGATATACTCTCTCCAACTCTCCTCGCTGGCTACACCAATGGTGGCGTCGAGTTTGATTCCATCACCGGTCTCGTTTTTTGGGAGACCACTGACTCAACCGATATCGGCTATGCGCTGACCCCGGTCACTCCGGTGATCATGCGTCAGAACGATGAGAAGGCAATTCAGTTCACCCAGGAATTCCGGCTGTCTTCAGCGAAAGACGCTCCTCTCGAACTTGGCGACTCGCTGGATCTGAAGTGGCAGACTGGCCTGTTCTTGTTCACTCAGAACTACGAGCAAGTTGCGGTCAACAACATCCCGGCCTTCTTCACCAGCAGCCTGGAGCAATCCCAACTGGACGATTTCGGCGTCGGCATCTATGGCCAAGCGACGTTAACGGCATTTGAGAGGTTCGATTTTACCGCTGGAGTTCGCGGCGACTATGAGGACAAGGAGGCGGATCTATACAATCAGCCGCTCTTTGCGTTGCCAACCGTTTCCAGCCTGGGCAGCAGCTACACTTCGGTCACGCCGCACTTTGGACTGGCCTATCATATCACAGACAAGCACATGGTGTATGGCACGCTGACGCGCGGTTACAAAGGAGGTGGATTCAACTCCATCGCTCCAGCGGGCAGCCAGGAATACGAGGAGGAGAGCAGTTGGAGTTATGAAGCGGGTTTCAAGACCACTTGGTTTGAAGATCGTTTGCAAGTGAACATCGCCGCGTTTTATACGCATTGGGATGATATCCAGTTGAACACGCCGCTGGGTGGCGGTGCCTTCTACATCGACAACGCCGGTTCCGCCGCCAGCAAGGGCTTGGAGCTGGAAGTGAAAGCACGTGTGATGCCCGGCTGGGATGTCTTCGCCGGAGCCGGTTACAACGAAGCACGCTTCCTGAACGGCAGCTATGATAACAACTCCAATGCGGGTGCCATCCAGCATATCGGCGGCAACAAGCTGCCTTACGCACCGGATTACACCATCCATGGCGGCAGCCAGGTGATCGTGCCGGTCAGCGGCGAGGTTAACTTCTTCGCCCGCGCGGATGTCACGGCCTACGGCCAGTTCGCCTATGATGCCGTGAATGGCGCCTCGCAAAGCGCCTATAGCGTCACCAATTTCCGTGCCGGTTTCGGCGGCAAGAAATGGTCCATCGAAGGTTGGGTTCGCAACGCGTTTGATACGGATTACGTGCCGTTGGCATTTCAATACGGCACCTTCGGGGCGCCCTCTGGCTATGTCGGCGAGAGTGGCAATCCGGTCACGTTTGGTTTGACTGCGAAGTTGCGGTTTTAGCATGGCTATAGCGGGAATGCTGTTGCATCCGAGCCAGTAAGCGCGGAAACTATGGAATCATCATGAAAACCATTGCTCTGCTGCTTACTTCAGCGTTCGCACTCAGCCTTTGCGGCCAATCACTCTTAGCACAGGACGCTCCATCAAAAGCCGCTGGTGAAAAACCTGCGAGCGCAGAAAAACCAAAAGCGCCAACACAAGAAGAGCTGGAAGCAAAGTTCAAGACCACGCTGACGAAAGCTATCATGTCTGGCCGTTGGTGTTCTCTGAAAGACGGTGTGATGGGTGAAGAGAAGGAAGACAAATACACCATCCAGAGCGTGAGCAAGGTGAAAGGAGATGAGTGGGTCATCGTCTCACGCATCCAATACAACAAGCGCGATTTCGATGCGCCCATTCCCATCAAGGTGAAGTGGGCGGGAGATACGGCGGTGATCATCGTGGACAATGTGGCCGTACCCGGTGGTGGCGTGTATTCCGCTCGCGTGATGGTGTATGAGAACACGTATGCGGGATCGTGGAGCGGTGGCAAGTATGGCGGACTTTTGAACGGGACAATCGCTCCGCAGAAGGAATGATTATCAGCCACAGAGGGAACATGGATCACACGGATAAGGGCGGACAAATTCCGCTTCTATTTGCTCAGGGAGCAGGCACCAAGTCCACCTGGTTTACCTTGGTCCAGAGTGGTTCCAAGGCATTGCCGAGTTCTGCCACAGTCACTTCATTTGGGCAGAAGACTTGCACCTGCGGTGAACGCAGGCGGGGATCGCTGATGAGTTCAAGCAGTTGAGCGCTTGAGGCGACAGATGTCATCACTTTAAAATCACCCGGTGAAAAGGCCGTCGTGGCCACCGGCCCTTGAGCTTCAGGAAACTTGCGCGCGAGCCGCATCTGTAAGCGACCATCCGCGCGGGTTAGCAAGATCACTACGTTCGCAGCAACTGGTACTGAACGTAAATTGACGATGCCAGCCGTGTTCGTCGTGCCCGGCAACAAACGCAGATGAACTGGGGCAGCCAGGTCTGCCTGTATCGGACTTAGTTCCTTTGCTGCGGTGAACCATGTGGCCGCGGTCGCATTCCCTTCCGGTCGCAAGAGCACGTTCATCTCCAGCCCCAGATGGCGTTTCACGCCAAGCAGTTGCTGAACTGATTTCAACGGGGTGGGGTCCAAGGCATCGCGCAGCTTTTCATCCGTAAGCATCCAGGAGCCGGACGGCTTGACTGTCACCTCCCAATCCTTCCTGCCGGGTTGGGGCGCGAACGGTTTCACCGCTGCAGCCAGAGACAAATCGATCAACAGTTCCAATGCTTTTGGGTCGTTCGCAGAAACTGCCGCCGTTTTCAATAGAGGGCCGAATTCCGCCAGATGCACGCGGAGAAATTTCAGCGCGGGATTGCGCAAGCCCGCCTTGTTCCCTGATGCCGCTTGCAAGACCAATTGAGAGACATCCAATGAGGAAAATTCCCACTGCAGCGGCAACGGATTCGAAGGAACGCGTGGAGCGCCACCGGCATCCGCGCTAAGATCGATAAATAATTGATACCTGCCGAAGGCCAAATCTTCCACGCGACTGTGCTCCAGCATCACCTTGCGTTCAAACGATTGTCCGGGCGACAAGCTGATGTCACTGTAATCCCCATCCAGTGCGCTTGGCACCCGTGTTTCACGAAAGCCCTGCGCATCCACGACCCACAGACTTAGATCATCCGGCCAGCGGAAGGTACGCGGTTGAGTGCCCGTATTGCGTACGCGTAAAGACCAGTCGGCCGAATCCAAGAGCGGCAGCTTCAATGGACCGGATAGCTCGACCGACAGGCCGCGCTTGGCCACGCGTTCGGAGCGTTGCTTCAGGTAATCTGTCACGCTGAGGACGCTGAGACGGTTCGTGCCAGTCAACGCCGTGTCACGCCAGAGACCGATGCCGCGCGGCACTTGCGGCTTCTGCGTTTCCAATACCCCGATGTAGCGCCCGGAGAGATCATAGGTGCCGGACTCTGGTAACACCGCCCAATCACTGACGAAGGTTTCGTAGTCCTTGGATTTATTCGGCGCGAGCACTTCTGCCTTCGCGAACATGTGGGCCATCGCTTGCACAGCGGGGATGGGCGTTACTTCCTGACCATTACGCGCGATGGTCAAGCGGCCATTCACACGGCAGCACCCTTCCCACATGAAACCGAGCGCGTTTGTGGAGTGATTCGTGAAGCGCCAGTAGAGCGGTATCTGGTCTCCGATCACGTATGTTTCAGCGGGAGGGACGACGAGTTCCGCAGCGACATCTGCTGGCGCAGGCTGAGCGGAGGCAGAAAAGGCGGACTGAATCATCAGTCCGCCTAGCAAAACAAACGATGTGACAAACGACTTCACTTACCACTGACGCTCACAACCTTCAGGTCGTCAAATTTAATAGGCGTGCCTGCGAAAGGACTGCCCCAGACGGTGGGACGACCAGCGATCGGCTCTTCCTTCTCATCGAAGGAAATGGTCGGCTCTTTCGGCTCAGGATCGCCCTGTTTCCAGACTTTGCCTTCCACCTTCCACGCATTGCCAACCTTGCGGACTTGCAGATGGAATTGTGTCCATGTCTCCGAAGCCCACTTGTTCGGCACCGTAGCCACGGCGTTGTCGCCCTTGTATATCTCGATCGCCTGCTTGGCCGGAGCCACCATCAGGCGGTATCCCCCTACGCCGCTCAAACCCACGCCAAAGAAAGGAAAACGCCGGCCCTTGTTGGTGCTGTGGATGCGCGCAGTCACGGCGAGGTTCTCCTTCTCCGTGGGACCGAAGAGGAAGCCGTAGGTCTCGAGGGGATCACCCGGCAGTTCCACGAACTTGCCACCATCGGCTTCTTTCACTTTAAAACCGCCATCCAGCACCAAAAAGTCTTCAGGCAGGCTATCCACAGCGGCTTGCTCGAAATTGTTCTCGTAGAGGGTCTTGCCCGCTTGGGCAAAAACCGCCGTGGCGGTCAAACCGCAGATGGCGGCGAGGGTGAGGAACTTGCCGATTTTCATGCTTATCCTTACGTGCTGCACAGTGATTTAGACTGCCGGATACGGGCGGCTATTCAAGGGCAGGAAGGCACCCGCCAATTTATTCCGCATACGTATTATCTGGAATACAAGGTTGGCCAACCGTCCAGCAATGGCAACTTTTTTCTTTGGCCGGAATGCTTGTAACCGTCACTCACCCAGACTGAAGCCGTGGCGGCGATGTTCTATGTTTCCCTTTCTTTCCTCTCCTGCTTAACTCCGCCCATGAACCGTGCGGCCGAGACACAGCCAGCGCCAGACACCACAGCTTCACAACCCGTGAAGCTGCCGCACAAGATTTCCACGCTGCTATATTGCTTCGATACCAGCGACCGCATCCTTCTCATGGAACGGGCACAGGAGCCGAATCGCGGCCTCTGGAGTCCTTGCGGTGGCAAGCTCAAGACCGAGCTGGGCGAGTCTCCCTACGCCTGCGCCTGTCGTGAAGCGAATGAAGAGATGGGTGCCGTGCTGAAACCCGGCGATCTCCACCTCACCGGCATCGTCAGTGAACACGGCTATCACGGCCAGGCGCACTGGCTCATGTTCCTCTTCGAAGTGAAACGCAAGTTCACCGAAGTGCCGCCACCGCATCGTGAAGGTCACTTCGCTTTCTTTAAGCGCGAGGAGCTTGCCACTTTGCGTCTCCCTGAAACCGATCGCGAAACCATCTGGCCGATGTTCTGGCAGCATCGGGGCGGATTTTTCTCCGCCCATTGTCATTGCTCCTCGGATGGACGCAATGTGTGGACGATGGAAGAATCTATTCTGCCCCAGTTCAAATAATTCCCATGGCCGACGAAGAACCCATCATCGATCTGCACAGTGACCAATACTTCATGGGCGAAGCCCTGCGCCTTGCTTTGAAAGCCTATGAAGCCGAAGAAGTACCTATCGGCGCCGTCGTCGTGCGCAATGGCCGCATCATCGCCCGCGCATGGAATCAGGTGGAACTGCTGAAGGATGCCACTGCCCACGCGGAGATGATCGCCATCACCCAAGCGGAAGAAGCTGTCGGCGATTGGCGGCTGAACGATTGCACGCTCTACGTGACCAAGGAGCCTTGCCCCATGTGCGCGGGAGCCATCGTGCATGTGCGTTTCCAACGCGTGGTCTTCGGCGTGGGTGATCCCAAAGGTGGTGCTGCAGGTGGGGCCTTGAACTTGTTGCATTTCCCCGGCCTGAATCACAAATCCCAGATCACCGCCGGTGTGCGGGAAGAAGAGTGCCGCCACATCCTGCAAAGCTTCTTCAGCGAGCAACGCGCCAAAAAGAAAACGCTACGCCAGTCCGAAAAAGACGAAGTGTAATTGTTCTTCTTCTCTTGCCCGTCACCATCGCTCGTGCGACTTTCCTACCATGAGTGCGACAGCAGTCAGAGAGAAGCGGCAAACAACCATCCCCGCAGATGTAGCAGAAGCGGCGGGCATCGAACCAGGCGATCAAGTGGAGTGGCGTTTCGAAGAGGGCGAGATACGGGGGCGTAAGCTGGTGATGGAAAAAACGCGTACAGTGGGATTGGACGATGTGGACCCGCGGACATTGCGTCCCAAAGGCGGCTGGAAAGTTGACCGGAGCCGCTTGAAGGAAGCCATCAAAGCCGGCAGAGACCGCGAATGAAGATTTACTGGGACAGTTCTGCCCTCTTGCTTTATTGGCTGGAGGGACGTGAAAGGGAGATTAAAGGCGTTACGCGTGTCCATTCTTTAGTGGAGGTTTTCGGAACGATTACGGGCCGGGGAATCCCGCAGCAAGGCGGCACTTTTTTGAAACTGGAAGCGGATCTGGCTGCTCGCGTTTTGGCAGACATTGCTGGACGTCTGGAATACGTGGAGCTGGATACAGCTACGGTCTTGAAAGCCTTAAAAGAAGCAAAGAAGCGGGCGGTCCGGGGAGGACGCATTCATGATTACATGCATGCGTTGGCAGCAGAAAAAGCTGGAGCAGAGGAAATCTGGACTACGGATGCCAATGACTTCACTGGTCTTTCCAGCATCCCATTCAAGGACGTATCAAAGTAACTCAGCTCACCGAAAGAAGAGACACGACGGAGTCATCTTCATTCTTCGAGATGCCACTGGCGCGAGGGTCGAGTGCCAGTTCATCATCAATCACCAGCACATAGCGGTGATGACCGTGGGGCAAAGGGATCTGCACGCTCCAGTTCCCGTCGAAGCCGCGCTTCATCGGTGTAGCCGTGAGGGACCAGTCGTTGAAGTCACCGGCGATGAACACCGCCTGTGCTTCGGGCGCTTCGCAAAAGAAATTGATGGGCTTGACCGTTTTCTTGGCGGCCAGACGGCCGAAGCCGCCCCGTCCTTGCGCTTGATCTAAAAACATACGTCTAACTTCTGATGGAACCGACCAAGTCCTCGAACAGCGAGAGCATTGCTGCGGTCCACTACGACTGGTGACAAGCAGTGTATATGCCAGTTTGTTTATCCGGTTGAATAGTCACCCAAATGGGTGATTTTTCTAAGGGCGACCCCGTGGAAATCGTGCCACTTTGTGTTGCGCTGCGTTCAGTTTTCACGCTAGCTGCGTGAAGAATTGCTCTTCGAACGCGAACCGCACTGCATGGTCAAAACGGTTCATGTCGCTATTAGATAAGCCTGCGTGACGACTACTTTATCGTGAATACGGCTGAGAAAATCGCGGAAGCCAACGCCACTGTGCGCGCTGCCCTACTGGCAGAACGCAACGCTGCTGGTCATTGGACCGGCGAGCTCTCCACCAGCGCGCTCTCCACCGCCACGGCCGTCTGCGCCCTCGCGACTGTCGCTCATCAGACTGGCGATACGCATTACGATGCCCACATCCAGAAAGGTCTGAAATGGCTCGCTGCCCACGCCAACCCCGATGGCGGCTGGGGCGATACCACGCGCAGCTTCAGTAACATCAGCACCACTACACTCGGCTGGGCCGCGTTCGGTTCTGTGAAAGGTGCGGATGAGCAATACCGCACCACCGTCACTGCCGCCGAAAAATGGCTCACGCAAAAAGCCGGTGGTGTAAGCACAGATAAACTCGTGCCCGCTATCATCCAGCGTTATGGAAAGGACCGCACCTTCTCCGTACCCATCCTCACCATGTGCGCCATCGCCGGGCGTTTAGGTGTGGGTAAGGCCGCTTGGAAACATGTCCTGCCGCTACCCTTCGAGCTCGCCGCGCTGCCCGCGAAGTTCTATGCCGCCGCGAAGCTGCCCGTCGTCAGCTACGCCTTGCCCGCACTCATCGCCATCGGCCAGGTGCGCCATGATCGCCTGCCTACGCGCAATCCCATCACCCGTTATCTGCGAGATAAAACGCGTGCGAAGACACTCGAAGTCCTCACGAATATCCAGCCGCCCAACGGCGGTTTCCTCGAAGCCACACCGCTCACCAGCTTCGTGACGATGAGCCTCGCGGCAGCAGGTTTACCCAAGCACATCGTGGCGAAACGCGGCGTGGAATTCCTCTGCGCCTCCATGCGACCCGATGGCAGTTGGCCCATTGATACCAACCTCGCAACCTGGGTAACAACCCTCGCCATCAGTGGTCTTTCTGCTGGTGGTCATCTAAATCTCTCCTCCACAGAACGTGAGCAACTGCTCACTTGGTTGTTAGATCAGCAATATCGCACCGTTCATCCCTACACAAACGCCGCTCCCGGCGGTTGGGCATGGACCAATCTCCCCGGCGGCGTTCCTGATGCTGATGACACGCCCGGTGCGTTACTCGCACTGCACCATCTCGGCATCGAGTCGCCCCGCGTCACCGAAGCCGCGACCGCAGGTTGCCAATGGCTCCTCGGCTTGCAGAATAGCGATGGTGGCATCCCCACATTCTGTCGCGGTTGGGGCACATTGCCCTTTGATCGCAGCAGCCAAGACCTCACTGCGCATACGTTGCGCGCTTGGCATGTGTGGGAAAAGAAACTGCCCGCAGAGCTTAACAAGAAAGTGAATCGCGGCATCCGCAACGCTTTGCATTATCTCTGCGATACCCAGCGTAACGATGGCTCCTGGCTCCCACTCTGGTTCGGCAACCAACACGCACCCGATGACGAAAACCCCGCTTATGGCACGGCGAAAGTCGTCCTCGCCCTGAGCGAATTAAGCGCGCGTTTAAGCAACGACGACATACAAGCCCTCGAACGCGGCGTGGAATGGATCGCCCTCCATCAAAAGCCCGATGGCAGTTGGAGCGGAGCGAAAGATGGCCCTTCTTCGATCGAGGAAACTGCGCTCTGTGTCGAAGCTCTCGCCGCTGCCCTGACCTCCGGCAAACTCACCAAACCATCCGTGCTGCCCGAAACCATCCTTGCGGGCGCGAACTGGCTCGCCCGTGAGATTCATCAAGGCCACCATCGTGAAGCCCGGCCGATCGGCTTCTACTTCGCGAAGCTGTGGTATTATGAGAAACTCTATCCACTCGTGTTCAGCGCGGGGGCGTTGGAGCGGGTGATGGGGTTGGTTAAGGCGGGGAAGATTTAATCAATCGCCAGTTATCTCGACCAGCTTCTCTCCATTACGGATCAAAGCAAGTGCTCGGGCTAGAGCGTTTTAAATAAAGTTGTAGCCGCAATGTGCGAACCAGGAAGCGGCGTCTTGTGGGGTGACTGAGGCCAAGGCGGCGGCGATGGCCGCCAAGAGCGCCTCCCAAGTTCTGGCTTCGGCACTGCGCAAGGCTTGTT